>DASRKU010000044.1:0-19634 GCA_035648815.1 Verrucomicrobiia bacterium
AAACCACGGATCCCGCCCTGGCGGGATCCGTGGTTTAAAAAGTTAGATTATGGCGATCACACTCACGGCGGATGACGCGCGACAGTCGCTGAATGCGCACGTGGCGGCCAAGGGCGCGGAGCTCCGGGAAAAATATCCGCACATGGGCTGGCAGGAACTGCTGCGCGTTCTCGAAGACCGCGCCTGTGTGCGCTATCCATGTGACATCGTCTTCGAGGCGGCGCCGCTGCAACCCGGAGAGTTTGCCCACCCGGTCGGCCGGGGCGAACGGCCCGAGGATGGCTTCACGATCTATATTCATCCCTTTTTCCTGACCCGGCTCGCCGAGGTCCCTTGCCTCGTGCTCTACCAGCTCGTCCTTGTGAATTACGGCCCGTTTGCCTCGGCGAGCGACGCCGAAGCCTTCGGCGCCGCGGCGTTGGGATTATCCGTGGACGAGTACTATGAATGTCTTTGCGGGCTGGCGGACAAGATAGGTGGGTGTGAATCGGTATGATTCGCTCCGCGACGGCCAGGGTTCGATACCGGCAATCTGTCGGAAACACAGCATCCGGCCGGACTCAGGAGCCCGGGCATTCAGGTGGGCGGCATGAGCTTCCCATTGAATTCCATTCAGCCGCCAATAAATGCAAAGCCTTTGACAAGATTCGAACGGTGAAAAAACGGCGTCATCGATATGAATGCCGATGTGGAAAACGGGCGCCATCCGGCCGGCGGGTTGGCGCCGGAACCGGCTGATGAACTGTGAATACGAGTGAACCTATGAAAAAAGTACTGACGGTGAGCATTGCGGTGATGGTGATGGCGGCCTGGTCGGCGCGCGCGGCCGATGCCAAGGCTCTTTACGAGCAGGACTGTGCCAAGTGCCACGGAGTCGACGGCAAAGGCGAAACCAAAATGGGCAAGAAGCTCGGAGCAAAGGATTACACGGACGCCAAAGTGCAGGCCGAGTTGAAGGACGACGCTGCGGTCAAAGCCATTAAAGAGGGGCTGAAGGACAAAGACGGCAAGAGTTTGATGAAACCGGCTGAGGGAATGTCCGATCAGGACATCACCGGCCTCGTGGCTTATATGCGCTCCTTTAAGAAATAGGCCCGCGTGACGAAAACACCCGGCCAGTTCCGCAGCGCGGTTGGGCTCAGTCCACGCACATGAACACTCCGACCCCTGACACACCCCGTCGCAACCCGTCTCTATTGCGGAACTGGCTGAGCTTAACCGGCCTCGTCATCATCATCGGCAGTTTGTTTTCGTTTTTCCTGCTGTTTGTCCTCGATGCCGTCTCCCATTCCTCCAATCCCTACATCGGGATTTTGACGTACCTCATCGCGCCTGGGTTCCTGAGTTTTGGATTGCTCCTGACGGTTGTGGGTCTGTGGCGCGAGCGCCGCAAGCGCGGCGGCGATGTCGCCCTGATTCCGGCGGTGCAGATCGATCTGTCGCGACCGCGCGACCGGCGGATCATGGGGACCTTCATTGTCGGCAGCCTGGTGTTTTTGTTTTTGTCGGCCGTAGGCAGCTATCACACGTATAATTTTACGGAGTCGGCGCAATTCTGCGGCGAGACTTGTCACACGGTGATGAAGCCGGAGCTGGTGACTTACCAGCATGGGCCTCATGCGCGGGTTGCGTGCGCCGAGTGCCACATTGGGCACGGCGCGACATGGTTCGTGCGTTCCAAACTCTCGGGAACCTACCAGGTCTATGCCACCGCCTTTAACAAGTATCCGCGCCCGATACTCACCCCGATCAAGAACCTGAGGCCGGCGCAGGAGACATGCGAGGAATGCCACTGGCCCAAAAAATTTGTCGGCAACCTGGACCGCACGTTCAACTATTTCCAGAGCGACCAGACGAACTCTCCCTACACCATCCGGCTCCTGATGAAAGTGGGAGGCGGGGACCCTACGCACGGCCCGGTGGGCGGCATTCATTGGCACATGACCGTCGGAAACAAAGTGGAATATATCGCCGCGGACAAGGAGCGGCAAAAGATCCCCTGGGTGCGCGTCACCGATTCCCAGGGAGTCGTGACGGTGTTCCGCCAGCCCAAATTCACAAACGACGTCCGCGGGCTGGAGATTCGCAAAATGGATTGCATGGACTGCCACAACCGCCCGGCGCATCGCTATGCCTCACCCGACAGCGCGGTCAATCTTGCGCTGTCGCTGCATGACATCGACTCGGGCCTGCCATGGATCAAGACCAACGCGGTGTTCGTGCTGACGCGCAATTACGGTTCGGAATCCGAGGCGCGGGAAGGGATTGCGACTGGCCTGGCGCAACGGTATCCGAATGACCCCCGGATTCGCGAGGCCATTCCGGTCGTGCAGCAAATTTACAAGGACAATTTTTTCCCGGACATGAAAGCAGCGTGGAACACCTATCCTGACAACATTGGGCACATGATCTGGCCCGGGTGTTTCCGTTGCCATGACGGGAAGCACGCGACGGAGGATGGAAAGCGGACGATCAAGGCGAACGACTGCAATGCCTGTCATACGATTCTTTCCCAGGGCAGCGGAGCGGAGCTGCTCCAATTATCGCCTGTCGGACAGCAATTCAAACATCCTGGTGGAGACTACGACCTGACATGCAACGAGTGCCATACCGGCGGGCTATAGGAGCAGGCTGCGCGCAGCGCATCCCTACCGAGGGTAGGGGCGCACTGTGTGCGTCCGGCTGCGCGCAGCGCAGCCCTGCCGGCCTGTGGGTGGCTGTGCTTCTGTGCTTGTTGTTTGCGGGCGCGCTGTCCGGCGGCGCGGCTGAGAAATTGGCCACTTCGGATTGCCTCGATTGCCACCTGGATCCCGGCACCACGCGCAAGGAGGCCGGCAAGACAATTTCGCTGGTGTTTCCGACGAACACGTTTCAGAAGTCGGTCCATGCAAAGCTGGACTGTGTCGATTGCCATGACGGGATCAAGGAGTTGGTGCACGAGAGCAACCTGCCTCCGCCGCAGTGCGGCAGTTGCCATGAGAAAGAGGCGCGGGAGTATGGCACGAGCATTCATGGCGTGAGCCACACGATGGGCGCGTCGGGCGCCGCCAATTGCTGGGACTGCCATGGTTCGCATGGCATTTTGCCGGCCAAAGATCCCCAATCGCCGGTTTTCAAGCTGAACCTTCCGCAAACCTGCGCGCGCTGTCACAGCAATCCCGGCCTGACGCGCGAATATGAAATGAAGTACCCGGAAGTGGCCTCGCAATACACTGACAGCATTCATGGCCGGGCGCTGCTGAAGATGGGATTGATCGTGGCTCCTTCGTGCAACGACTGCCACGGGGTGCACGCGATCAAGCGTGATGTGGATCGGGATTCGCCGATCAACCATGCGAACGTGGCGAAGACTTGCGGGAAGTGCCACGTGGGGATTGAGGAAGTTTATAACCGGAGCGTGCATGGCCAGTTGCTGGTTCAAGGGGACAAGCGCGGGCCGGTGTGCACCGATTGCCATACCGCGCACCAGGTGGAAACGCCGCAGAACGGCCACTTCAAAATGGCCAGCGACACGCGCTGCGGCAAGTGTCACCAGGACCGGCTCGAGCATTACCGGGAAACCTACCACGGCAAGGCCATGGCCCTGGGCAGGCCGAATGTCGCCTCCGACGTGGCGGCGTGTTACGACTGCCACGGGCATCACGACGTGCTGCGTGCCTCCGACCCGGCGTCGCACCTCTCCAAGGCGAACATTCTTGAGACCTGCCGAAAATGCCACCCCGGGGCGACCATGAAGTTCACCGAGTTCGAGCCCCACGCCAACCCGATGGATAAGGTCAATTACCCGGTGCTGCACGCCGTGTTTATCGCGATGACCGGATTATTGGTCGGTGTGTTCTCCTTCTTCGGGCTGCACACGGTGGCCTGGCTGGTGCGGGCGGGGTACTTGTATTGGCACGATTCCAGGAAATTCCGCGAAGCCAAAATCAAGATTCAGATGGATGACGAATGGTTCACCCGGTTCGAGCCCTTTGAGCGCTTCCTGCATTTCCTGGTGGTGACGAGTTTTCTACTCCTGGTGATCACGGGGATGCCGCTGAAGTTCTATTACACGCATTGGGCCAGGGTGATTTTCAGCATCGTTGGCGGAGCGGAGACGGCGCGGACGCTGCATCGATTCGGCGCCCTGGTGACGTTCCTGTATTTTGCGCTGCACACGGGGGCATTGATTGGCAAAGCCTGGAAGGGCAGGGGGGCCCTGCGGGATCCGGCAACAGGCAAACTCCGCTTCCAACGCCTGTGGCATGTGTTGTTCGGGCCCGATTCCATGATGCCGACCTGGCAGGACTGGAAGGATTTCGTGGCCCACAACAAATGGTTTTTCGGCAAGGGACCCAAACCCGAGTTTGACCGGTGGACGTATTGGGAAAAGTTCGATTATTTCGCGGTGTTCTGGGGCGTGCTCATCATCGGCGCCTCGGGGCTGATCCTGTGGTTCCCGACATTCTTTACGCGCGTTTTGCCGGGCTGGGTGATCAATGTTGCCCTGATCGTGCATTCGGATGAAGCGCTGCTGGCGGCCGGGTTCATCTTTTCCATTCACTTTTTCAACACGCATTTTCGGATAGAAAAATTCCCGATGGACACGGTGATTTTCTCCGGGCGCATTTCCAAGAGCGAAATGCTGCATGAGCGCCGGCGTTGGTATCAGCGCCTGGTCGCCGAGGGCCGGCTGGATGAGCACCGGGTCAAAGACGAGTGGGAGCGATGGAAGAGCATCGCGCGTTCCTTCGGATATTTCTTCTTCGGATTGGGAGTGGTTTTGCTGGTGCTGATTGTGTATGCCATGGCATCGCGGCTGACGCACTGAGCGCCGGAGCTGTGAATATCTTCAGTCAGATTTCCCTTGCGCTGTCTCGTATTCGCGTCGAATTTCGAACCGGTGAAACCCAAGGTTTGTGTTTGCTGCGGCGAGCGCATGACCCGAAGGACAGAGGTTCATTGAAGGAATTGCGCGCAGAAAGGATTCGGCACTTTGACCGGCTCGCCGGTGGATCGCAACAACCCCGTTTCCTGGTCCACCCGGTAGACCACCACGTTGTCCGAGTCGTGGTTGCAGAGCAGAATCCAGTTGCCGCTCGGGTCCAACCCGAAATACCGCGGCATCTTTCCCTGGCTCGAGACATGTCCCAACGCCGCGAGTTGCCCGGTCTGCGCATCGATCTTGAACATGGCAATGCTGTCGTGCCCGCGGCTGGAGGCGTACAGAAACTTTCCATTCGGATGCACCTGAATTTCGCCGGCGGTGCTGCTTCCTTTGAAATCTGCAGGCAGAATCGAGGCAACCTGAAATTGCTTCAGTGTCCCTTGCCTGGAATTCCAGGAAAATGCGGCCACGGTGTTCGATAATTCGTTCAGGACGTAAACCCATTTTCCGCCGGGGTGAAACTTGAGGTGCCGCGGCCCCGATCCCGGCGAGAGCGGCGCGGCATCCGGCTGATTCGGAATCAGCGTGCCCTTGGAGTCGTCGAACCGGTAGACATAAACCTTGTCCGCTCCGAGGTCGGTGACGAGCGCATAATGGTTGTCCGGGCTGACAATAATCGAGTGCGGGTGAGGGCCGGCCTGGCGGTCCGGATGGATGCTTTTCCCGGTGTGACGCACGAACGCGGTGCGATTTCCAAGGCTGCCGTCGGTTTCGATTCCATACACGCAAATGCTGGCGCCGTTATAATCGGCATCGAGCACAAACCGACCCGATCGATCCAGGCTCAAATGACAGGGATTGGCGCCGGTGGGCTTGCGATTGAGCAGCGCAAGCCTGCCGGTTTTGGGAGCGATCGCGTAGGCGCTGAGCGTGCCCCCGGGTTTTCCATCGTAAGTGTCGACGGAATTGCAGGTATACAAATGCTTGCCGTCCGGATGAATCGCGAAAAAAGACGGCGCGTCGGATTGCTGGATAAACGCCGGTGACGTGAGCGTCCCCGTCTCCGAATCAAACCGCGAGATTGAAAATCCGACGCCGGGTCCCGAGCGGTGTGTGCCGAAGAGGACGAGCATATCGGCGGCGGAAGCCGGGATGGAGTTGAATGCTGCGCCGAAAACCACGGCCGCGACCTGCAGGATTGTATTTCGCATAACGATATCGGGAGGTTGCCTGGAAATTCTCCGTCAGTTGTGGCTGGGCGCGCAAGCTCAATTGCAAAATAGGGGAAAAAAAGGCCAAGCGATGCAAAGCAAACAGGCTTGCCGATTGCGATTCTCCGGTCCTATGCGCATTGGAAGAATGGCGGCGGGTTCCGGGGCGGCGACGCTGCTGGTTTTCCTGGGGTTGCTTTCGGCAAGTTCGGCCGCGCCGGCGTTCTTGGACAGCGATTGCCTGGACTGCCATTCAGACAAAACCTTGTCCAAAACAAATGACACTGGAAAAGCCGTGTCGTTGTACGTGGACAAGGCGCGGCTTGCCGCGTCGGCTCACAAAACGAACACCTGCGCGTCCTGTCATGCGGATGTGACTGCAAAGCATCCCGACGACAACCGGGCGGTTGCGAAGGTGGACTGTGCGACCTGCCATGCGGTTCAAACGGAGAGCTACGGCGCCAGCGTGCATGGGCTCGCCGTGAAATCGGGCCAGGCAGATTCGGCGACGTGCCAGGATTGTCATGATTCGCACGATGTCCTGCCGGCGTCCTCGCCGCTGTCGCTGCTGCACTTTTCCCGTCAGACAGAAACCTGTGGCGGCTGCCACATCGAGGAAGCGCGGGATGTTCAAGCCAGTGTTCATGGCAAGGCCGCGGCGGCCGGAAAACGGGATGCCCCGATGTGCACCGATTGCCATTTCGAACACAAGATTGAGGCCTTGAAAGGCGCCTCGGCGCTGAAAATTTCACAGGAAGTCTGCAGCAAGTGCCACGCGTCCGAACGCTTGAATACGAAATACAACTTGCCCAAGGACCGGGTCAGCACATTTTTTGAAAGCTATCACGGACTTGCCGCGCAATACGGTTCCACGCTTGCGGCGAATTGCGGCAGTTGCCACGGCTTCCATAAAATCCTGCCGTCCTCCGACCCCGGTTCCTCCATCCACAGTTCGCACCTTGTCCAGACCTGCGGAAAATGCCACCCCGGCGCAAACGAGAAGTTTGCCTCCGGCAAAATTCACGTCGCCATCGCCGGAGCCCGCAGCGGCCCAAACATCGGGGACCGGGTCAACTGGTGGGTGCGGAACGTATACCTCGTCCTGATCTGCGGCACCATCGGCGCGATGTTCATCCACAATCTCCTGCTGTTTCTTCGAAAAATGTCCGCGCGCTATCGCGCGAGCGTCCGCACCGTCGTGCGGATGAGCCTTTCCCAGCGCTGGCAACATGCGATCCTCGCCGCCAGCTTCATTGTCCTCGCCTTGACCGGGTTTGCCTTGAAATTCCCCGAATCATGGCTGGCGCGGGCCATGGGCTCGAGCGAACCCTTCCGGCGCTGGTCGCACCGGGTTGCGGGCTTGTTGCTGCTGGCCACCGGCATGGTCCACCTGGTGTACATCCTTTCCACACCCGGCGGCCGGCGGCTGGCGCGGGACTTGTTCCCGGTCAAAAAGGATTTGTGCGATGCCTGGGACGCCTGCCGGTATCTGCTGGGGCTGAGCAAGGTCAAACCGCGCATGGGCCGTTTTGGGTATGCCGAAAAAATGGAATATTGGGCCGTGCTCTGGGGGACGCTGATCATGGGGACCACGGGCTTGATGATCTGGTTCAAGATTGATGTGACCCGGTTCCTGCCGCGCTGGGCGGTGGATGTTGCCCTGACGATCCATTATTACGAGGCCATACTCGCCTGCCTGGCCATTGTTGTCTGGCATTTCTATCATGTGATGTTTGATCCCGATGTGTATCCGCTAAACCCGGCTTGTTGGGATGGAAAAGTTACCGAGGAATGGGTGGAAGAGGAACACCCGCTGGAGCTGGACGTCCACGAACAGCCTCGATCGGCGGATGCGGAAGCGCCCGAGCGCAAATCGTGAGAGACAACCACGAAACACACGAAGCACACGAAAGGGGGCAGAAAGACTTCGCGTAAGAAGGTCAGAGGGCCCCGGCAGGGGAGCATACGATTTAGGGAATCACCAAAGACTTCTTGGATTAAAGAGACCAGGCACACTGGTTTTTGATTTCGTGTGGTTCGTGTATTTCGTGGTTCATGTTTCCGAATAGTTCGTGTAGTTCGTGTGTTTCGTGGTATCCCATTCGATCCCTTTCGCGGTCCCCCAACAAAAAATGGGAAGCAAATAACAAGGGAGGAGGAGCAGGTTCCGGGCGAGAATTTAGACTGACCACGTGAATGCCAGAAGCCGACCCGATCTTGGCGAGCTCTCGTCTAAATCCGGCCATTCCACTGGCGAAGGCAGGACCGTGTTCGTCGCCGGGTTGAGCTACAAGACCGCCCCCGTCGAGTTCCGTGAGAAACTGGCCGTTCACGCCTCCCGCCTGCGCTGTTATGGATGCCGATTGAAACTGGCGGGCAACCTTTCCGAAATCGTCCTGCTATCCACCTGCAACCGCGTCGAGGTCTACGGCGTCGCGGCCCAGGTCAACGGAAACATTCATCGACTGTTCGATCACCTGGCCGCCGCACCCGTGGACCTGTCCTCGTGCCTGTACATCAAGGAAGGGGCCGAAGCGGTCCGGCACCTGTTTGAAGTCGCCGGGGGTTTGGATTCCATGGTGATTGGCGAAACCGAAATCACAGGCCAGGTCAAACATGCTTATCAATCCGCGCAGGAAGCAGGCCTGACCGGGCGCGTGTTGAACCGGGTGTTCCAAACGGCGTTGCAGACCGCCAAGGAAATTCGCACCCGCACCGGCATCGGCCGCGGCGCCACCTCCGTCGGGAGCGTTGCTGTTGAACTGGCCGAGAGGATATTCGACAAGAAACTTTCCGAGAAGACAGTGATGATCATTGGCGCGGGCAAAATGGGCGAAGCCTGCATCCGGCATTTTCACAAAAAAGGCGCCCGCTCCGTCCTGGTGTCGAATCGATCCTTCGATCGGGCCCAGTCGCTGGCCGGCGAGTTTGACGGGCGCGCGATTCGATTCGACGATTGCCTGGCCGCGATGGTCGAAGCGGACATCGTGGTCAGTTCGACCAGTTGTCCGGACACCATCCTGGACCGGGAGGATATTGCCTCGATCATGCCGGCGCGCCGGAATCGTCCGCTGGTCTTGATCGACATTGCCGTGCCGCGCGACATTGCGGCGGACGTGCAGCAGATCAACAATGTATATTTGTATGACGTGGACGACCTGGAGGTGATCGTCCGGGAGAATGTGCGGCTTCGGGAGCAGGAACTGGCGCGTTGCCGGGATATTGTGCAGGCGCGGACTGAATCGGTGATGAGCAGGGTGAATCCGGTTCGGCGGCAGCCTGCGGAGTCCTCGCCAGGATGGGGGCTTGCCGCGCAGGCGTCCTAAAACCGTTCGCAGTCGGACTTACCATTGACAATGCCGCATTCCCCGGTACTCTATTTTCGCCAATTCACGAACACCGTGTAGTGCACCAAAAGAACCCGAGCCGTGGCAGAAAAAGACGATTACCTTCTCGACATGCTGGTGGACCTGGGATTCGTGACATCTCAGCAAGTTTCCGCTCTCCGCATCGAAGCTCAAACCTCAGGCATGGGTGTGGTCGACCTGATGCTGGCCAACAAGATCATCCGGCCCGCCGACGTGACCCAGGCCAAGGCCGCGCATTTCGGCGCCGAGGTGGTGAACCTGAACGAGGTGCAGATCGAGGACGACGTGATCGCGACGATTCCGCGGCACATCGCCAAGAAGTACCGGGTCGTGCCGGTCTACAAGAACGACAATCATGTCACGGTGGCGCTGGCTGATCCTTCGGACCTGGACACGATTGACAGTCTCAGCCACCTATTGCGGGCGGACATTGATTTGCGGGTTGCGTCGGAGGCGGACATTGAAGCGGGGCTGAACAAGTATTACGGCGCGGACAAGAAGGGAGTGGAAGACAGCCGGTTTCGGGACGTGATCCAGGAGTTGACCGAGGAACACGTGGATGCGGTGGGCTCGGCGGACGACGGGGCGGTGGTGGAAGCGGATGCGCCGCTGATCAAGCTGGTGAACCAGATCATTGCCGATGCGTTCAAGATGCGGGCGTCGGATATTCACCTGGAGCCGCTCTCGAAGAGTTTCCGGTTGCGGTACCGGATTGACGGAATGCTGCACGAGATGAAGCCCCCGCCGAAGCGGTTGCAGGCTTCGATCATCACGCGGCTGAAAATCCAATCCAACATGTCCATTGCTGAACACCGGGTTCCGCAGGACGGGCGCATTCAGTCGGCGGTTGGCGGCAAGCTGATTGACTTGCGCGTGTCGTGCCTTCCGACCAGCCATGGGGAGAGCATCGTTATGCGTATTCTTGACAAGGAAGGCTTGCGCCTGGGCTTGCCCGAGCTTGGATTCTTCACGGACGACCAGCAGACGTTTGAGAAGCTGATTGGATTGCCCGATGGCATTTTGCTGGTGACGGGCCCCACCGGTTCGGGCAAGACGACGACTCTTTATTCGTGCCTGCATTTCATCAATCGCCCCGACCGTAAGATCATCACGGTGGAGGACCCGGTGGAATACCTGCTGGCGGGGATCAACCAGGTGCAGGTCAATGAAACCGTGGGTCTGACATTTTCCGCCGCGTTGCGCTCGATTCTGCGCCAGGCGCCCAACGTGATCATGATCGGGGAAATTCGCGACCTGGAAACCGCGACGATTGCGATCAACGCGTCGCTGACCGGGCATTTGGTTTTCTCGACCCTGCACACCAACGACGCTCCCAGCGCGGTGACGCGGTTGATCGACATCGGAGTGAAGCCCTTCCTGGTGGCGTCGTCGACGCGGTCGCTGATGGCGCAGCGGCTGGTGCGGAAGGTATGCCGCAAGTGCGCGGTGCCGCACACGCCGACGGAGGGGGAATTGCGGGCGTTGAATCTGGACGCCGGGAACCTGGGCAGCGCGACATTTCTGCGCGGCAAAGGCTGTACGGATTGCACCAACACGGGCTTCCGGGGCCGAATGGGAATTTTTGAGATTTTTGTGATCGATGACGAAGCGCGGAAATTGATTTACGAAAAGGTCTCCTCGTCGGTTTTGCGGGCGCGGGCGCGTGAAATGGGGATGAGGACCCTGCGCGAGGACGGTGTTCGCAAAGTTTTGGCCGGGATGACGACGGCGGATGAAGTGATCCGCGCGACGGTTGGAGACGTGGATTGACGCGGAGCGCGGCGATCGGGCGGTGCCGACGCGCAAAATAGGGCTTCACCGGGCGCCGACCGGGGTGTTAGACTGTTAAGCGAAAAATATTTTAGCATGTCCTACTCAATGTCCGATTTGTTGCAGTTGGTGGTCTCGGAAGGGGCGTCCGACCTCCATATCCGGGTGGGGACGCCGCCCACGATCCGGGTGCATGGAATTCTGCATCGCGTCGAAGGCCCGTCCCTGAGCGCCGATGACAGCGAGGAATTGATGCGCAGTATCACCTCCGAAGATCACATTCAGCACGTGCGCGAGCGCGGCGGCGCCGATTTCGGATTTGCGTTTGGAGATGCGGCTCGTTTCCGCGTCAGCGTGTTCAAGGAAAAAGGCAATTTCGGCGTCGTCCTGCGCCAGATTCCCAGCAAGCTGCTGACCTTGGAGCAGATCGGAATTCCGCCTTCGATCAAGGAACTGCTCTACAAACCCCGCGGCCTGGTCCTCGTCACCGGCCCCACCGGTTCGGGCAAAACCACCACGCTCGCGTCGATGATCAACATCATCAATGAAGAGCGCGATGAAACACACATCGTCACCATCGAGGACCCGATCGAGTACTATCACAAGCACAAGAAGTCGCTGGTGACCCAGCGCGAGATTGGCGTGGACGTTCCCAATTTTGCGGAGGCGCTGCGCCGCGTGCTGCGCCAGGATCCCGACGTCATCATGGTCGGTGAAATGCGCGACCTGGAAACAATGGACGCGGCGATCACGGCGGCGGAAACGGGCCATTTGGTCTTCGGCACGCTGCACACGACCGGGGCGGCCAAAACCATCGACCGCGTGGTCAACGCATTTCCCACAAGCCAGCAGGAACAGATTCGAATCCAGCTTTCGACGGTGCTCCAGGCGGTCATTTCGCAGTTGCTGATACCGCGCGTGGACAAACCCGGCCGGGTGGCCGTTTTCGAGGTCATGATCAACACGCCGTCCATCGCGGCGCTGATCCGCGACAATAAATCGTTTCGAATCCAGTCCGACATTCAGACCGGGGCGAAGTACGGGATGGTGACGCTGGACAGTTTTTTGGTGGAGAAATACCTGGCCGGCATGATTTCGCGGGACGAAGTGATCACCAAGGCGCAGGATTCGACCACGATCCAGATCAAGCTCCAGGAGTTGGAGCTGGCGCAGGCGGTGGGAGCCGATGGCGCACCGGTGGGGGCGGGTAAATCTTGAGCCCCAACGCCAATATGGCGGAAGAGATCTCCAACCCGCTGTTGTCGCTGGTCAAGGAGCAGGGGCTGATCGACGATCTGCAGTACGAGGAAGTTTCCGCGGAGCACAAGCGCAGCGGCACGCAGGCAATGCAGATCCTGCAGGACTTCGGAATCATGGACCTGGATTCCATCCTTCAAGCGATCAGCAATTACATGGGCGTGGAGGTGATCTCGCTGAAGGACCGGGATTTTCCGCCGGAGCTGCTCCAAGCCATCCCCGCCAACACCGCGCGGATGTACCGCTGCATCCCGGTCGGCCAATCCAACTCGAGCCTCCAGGTCGCCTTCGAGGACCCGCTCAACCCGGGCCGCATCGACGAACTGGGTTACATCGTCAAGAAGGAGATCCAGCCTGTGATCGCCGACCCGGTCGAGATCGGGCAGTTGATCGACAAACATTACGGCCAGGAGGACACGAACGAAAGCGTCTCGGCAATCCTCAAGGAACTCGGGTCGGACGAAGAAATCGCGCGCGAAGTCGAGCAGGTGTCCGCAACAGACGATGCCACGATGATGGCGGACCTGGCCGACGCGGCGCCGATCGTGCGTTTTGTGAACCTGGTTTTATACCAGGCGGTGCAGGACCGGGCAAGCGACATTCATTTTGAGCCTTTCGAAAACGAGTTTCGCATCCGCTACCGCGTGGACGGCGCGCTCTACGAAATGTCGCCCCCGCCCAAGCACCTGGCAATCCCGGTGGTCTCGCGCATCAAGATCATGGCCAACCTGAACATTGCCGAGCGCCGCATTCCACAGGACGGACGCATTAGTTTTCCGATGGGCAACCGAGTCATCGATATGCGCGTATCGACTCTTCCGACGCAATTTGGCGAATCGGTGGTGTTGCGCGTGCTGGACCGCGCGGCGGTAAATCTGGAGATCGAATCGCTGGGACTTCCCAAGTACGTGTACGAATATGTCACGACCGTCATCCAGCGGCCCAATGGCATTTTCGTCGTGACGGGCCCCACCGGTTGCGGGAAGACCACGACGCTTTATTCCTGCATGCGCCGGGTCAACACCATGGATTCAAAGCTGCTCACGGCGGAGGACCCGGTGGAATACGACATTGAGGGCATCATGCAGGTGGCGATCAGCGAGGCGGTGGGGTTGACCTTCAGCAAGGCATTGCGTTCGTTCCTGCGGCAGGATCCCGACATCATCATGGTCGGTGAAATGCGCGACCTGGAGACGGCGCAGATTTCCATCCAGGCGTCGCTGACGGGGCATTTGGTGATGAGCACGCTGCACACGAACGATGCGCCCGGGGCCATTACGCGCCTGGTGGACATGGGGGTGGAGCCGTTCTTGATTTCATCGACGCTGATGGGAGTGCTGGCGCAGCGGCTGGTGCGGACATCGTGCAAGAATTGCCGGACGCCCTTTGAGCCGACCGACAGCCAATTGGCGCTGTTGAACCTGTCGCCGCACGACCTGGGGGACAAGGTGTTTTATTACGGGCGCGGCTGCTCGGCCTGCAATGACACGGGGTACAAGGGCCGCAAAGGAATTTTTGAGCTCCTGGTCATCAATGATGCCATTCGGACGCTGATCAACGAGCGGGCGCCCACGCTGGTGTTGAGGCAAAAGGCAGTCGAGCTGGGGATGGTGACGCTGCGCGAAGACGGCTTGCGCTGCATTTTTGAGGGTGATACAACTATTGAAGAAGTCGTGAAGTATACGTGACCCCGCATTGGGGCTAAGTCAATATGCCGAAGTATAATTACGTGGCGATGGATGCACGGGGCAAGGAAACCAAGGGCACCTTGGAAGTAACGAGTCAGAATGAGGCCATCGGCCGCGTGAAGGAAATGGGGTTGTTCCCGACGAAAATTGTCGAGGTTGAAAAGGTCAGGGAGAAGTCCGAAAAAAAGCAGACAAAAGACAAGCCCGCCAGGAAGTCTGTCAAAAAGGGCCTCAGTTTCAACATCAACATCCCCGGCCTAAGCGGGCGGGTAAAAACAAAAGTCCTCACGGCGTTTACCCGGCAATTGGCCACCCTGGTGGACGCGGGTCTGCCGCTGCTGCGCGGCTTGCGGGTGCTCGAAAAACAGGAGAGAAATCTCACGCTCAAACATATTATCGCGGAACTGGCGCTGGGAATCGAAGGTGGCAGCACGTTCTCTGAATCCCTCGCGCAACATCCCAAGGTGTTCAACCGGCTTTATGTGAACATGGTCAAAGCCGGAGAACTGGGCGGCGTGCTCGAAGTCGTGCTCACACGCCTGGCCGAGTTCATGGAAAAGGCGCAGAAAATCAAAGGCAAAGTCGTCGCCGCGATGTTCTACCCCGTCGCCGTCATCGTCGTCGCCACCGCAATCATCATGGTCCTGATGACGGTCGTCATCCCCAAGTTCAAGGAAGTGTTCGGAACCCTCGGCGAAGGCAAGTCGCTGCCCGGGTTCACCCTGATCGTGCTGGGCATCAGCCAGACCATCAAAGACCACTTCGTTTACACGATGGCCGGCATTGTCGTTTTATTTATTCTCTTCACCCTTTTCAAACGCACAAAGTTCGGCCGCCATGTCTTTGACAAATTTAAATTGAAAGTGCCCGTCCTCGGACCCGTGATCAGCAAGATCTCCATCTCGCGCTTCACTCGAACCCTCGGCACTCTCGTCAGCAGCGGCGTGCCCATCCTCCAGGCCCTCACCATCGTCAAGGAAACCTCCGGCAATGTCGTCGTCGGCAACGCCGTCGGCTCCGTCCACGACAGCGTCAAGGAAGGCGAAACCATTACAGCCCCGCTCGAAGCCTCCGGCGTGTTCCCCCCCATGGTCGTCAGCATGGTCGACGTCGGTGAACAAACCGGCGCCTTGCCGGAAATGCTGCTCAAGATCGCCGACAACTACGACGACGAAGTCGACAACGCCGTCGCGGCAATGACCTCGTTGCTGGAGCCAATCATGATCGTGTGCCTGGCTGTGATCGTCGGCAGTATCGTCATCGCCATGTTTCTTCCTCTGATCGATTTGATGCAAACCATCGGTGGTCCGGAGGGCGGGAAGGACGAGTAGATCGCAATATTGCCTCGAACCGATCTGAGCACTGGCGAAACATCGGGAGGGGCCAATAACGCCTCAGAAAATAGTCTTCACAGAGGTCTTGACAAAGTTCGCCGCCATGCGTAAATACATTGTATGGACAATGCATCGGCGCGAGATGTGAAATTGAGCCCTTTATGGAGTTTGATTGGAATACCGCGCCATCCAGCATTGATAGTTCTTTGGTCCCTCGGGAAGTCGAGGAGTCCTTTGAGGACCCTTTTGCCTTACGGGTCCTGCCCGATTCACCCAGGTTCACAGCTCAAAACCGGTTCTTTAACCTGGGAATGTCCGCCGGTGGCGTCGGCATCTTCAGCGTCTACCGCACCAATGGCAAACAGGTCCGTATCCTCTATGCCCGCCCTTTCCAGCCGGAAGAAAGAGTCTTCTACCAGCGGAAAGTGGACAAGACCTTGTCGCAGTAGTGTTGAAGGGCATCCGTCCGGCGAGCGCGGTTGAAAGCAAAAATGGGGAGCGACAAAGCTCGTTCCCTTCAGAGCATGCGTGCCATATCGAGTTGGGAAGAAGTCCCGCTCTTCGACAATGAAGAGGCCGAGGCGGATTTCTGGGCTGAAAACAAGCCCGATCTGCGGTTGCTCGAAGCGGCCCTCGCCGGCGCGCAGGATGGCGCCGAGTCGGTGACCATCAGCCTGAGAATCGATCCGCGGATGCTCGCCCGGATCAAACGCCTGGCCCGATCGCGGTATTTGAATTACCAGAGCATGATTAAACAATGGTTGAGCGAACGGATGGAACAGGAACAGCGCGAACGATAAAAAGATCATCATGAAACCGGTCCCTCAGCGCCAAAAAGCTTTCACCCTCGTCGAATTGCTCATCGTCATCGCGGTGATCGGCATCCTCGCCGGTCTCATCTTTCCAGTGGCCGGCGTCGTTAAAAAGAAACGCATCCTCGCCGTCGCCAAAGCCGAACTGGCCGAAGTGCAAACCGCCATCGAGGAATACAAGAATCATGTCGGATATTATCCTCCCGACAATCCTCCCGACCCCATTATGACACCGCTCTATTTCGAGCTCGCGGGAACGACCAACACGGACACAGGAGCCGCTGGCTCCACGGTCTCCTTCGTCACCTTGGATGGCAGTACCATCATCGACCTGCCCCAGATGAAACTTCTTTTCGGAGTCAATGGGTCGGGCGACCCCAAGATCACCGGGTTTGCGAATTCCTCGAGAGCCGGGCGCGAAACCGATGACAAGGCAGCGCCGCGAAATTTCATCGCCTCTCTGAAGGTAAACAAGATTGGCCGGATGTACACGGGCATTACGAATCTCAATGTGGTGCTGGTCTGTTCGGCGGGATGGCACGCGCCGGACAAATCTGAAATCCTGCGGACTTCCGGGGCGCCTCCCATAGCGCTCGACCCGGGTCTCAACCCATGGCGCTATGTCTCGACCAATCCCCAGCACAATCCACACAGCTACGATTTGTGGGTCGATGTCGTGATCGGCAACACGACAAACCGCGTCAGCAACTGGAGCGACCAGCCCGAAGTGGTCTTTGCGCCATGAATAAAACTCCTATGAACCCGAATTCCCGCTCTCCATACCGCCCCAACCAGGCGTTCACCCTCATCGAACTGCTCGTCGTCATCAGCATCATCGCCATCCTCGCCGGGCTGCTGCTCCCCGCGCTGGCCGCAGGAAGAAACAAGGCAAGAATTAACCAGGCCAAAAGTGAAATGGCCCAGATCGTCCAGGCCATCAATTCCTATTACACCACCTACAGCCACTACCCGGTGTCGAGCAATACCATGTACTCCGCTTCGCAGGCTGCCGGCGGACCTGAGGACTTCACCTTCGGGACAAAAAATCTTCCGCCGCCGTATGCAGGACCGGTCATCGCCAACCCGGTATCCGTCGGGTACGACATGAACAACAGTGAGGTCATCGGGATCGTGATGGATCTCACGGCATTCGTGAATGGAACGCCCACTGCGAATGTTGACCATGTCAGGAACCCCCAGCAGATCAAATTCCTCACGGCCAAATCTGGCGAGGTCAATCGCCCGGGGGTGGGGCCCGACGGCATTTACCGGGATCCATGGGCCAATCCATACATTATTTCCATCGACCTCAACTATGATGACAAATGCTGGGACGCCTTTTACAGGACAATGAATGTGTCGCAGAAATCGGGGGCAGAGGGCCTGGTCGGATTGAACAACTCGACAGACCTGAAGGGCAATGGTGACCATTTCGCATTCAACGGCGGTGTGATGGTTTGGTCATTGGGACCGGACGGCAAAGCGGATGCAACTTTGCCGGCGCAGGATGTCGTCCGGAATGGGGTCGCCGTGAAATCCGGGGTCAACGCCGACAACGTCCTGAGCTGGCGATAGAAGGGAAATGGTCATGTGCTCTAAAGATCCAGCTGCCACCCGGAGCATCCGCGCGAGCGCGGCGAGGCATTGTGCCGCCGCGTTTACGATCATCGAACTTCTGGCCGTGATTGCGATCATGGCGATTATCGCGGCGATGGTCGGGCCCACGCTCACGGGCTTCCGCAAAGGCGATGTGATATTGTCGTCAACCCGGCAGACGCTGGACGCGGTGGCGTACGCCCGGCAACTGGCCATCAGCGGACACACGACGGTGTACATGGTTTTCGTGCCTCCCGGATTCTGGGGACCCGATGCCGACGCTTTTGTTGCGGGGCTGACTCCGTCGGAACGGCCGATCATCACCAACATGCTGGAGAAGCAATATAGTGGGTATGCGTTCCTGACCTTGCGCAGCATGGGCGATCAACCGGGCAGGTCCACTCCGCGCTACCTCTCATCGTGGCAGAAGCTGCCGGAAGGCGCTTTCATTCCCGCCTGGAAATTCCAGTATCGGCCCATCGACAGCCCTCCTGGATCGTTCATTTTCAGGATCAGCAACCGAATCACGGGCCAGACTTTCGATGTGGGTGGTTTTCTGACCAACAGCTTTCCGGTGCCCGAAAATGCCTTTTACAACCAGGCGCCATACTTCAATACGAACACCACCCTTCCATACGTCGCCTTTAATTACCTTGGACAGTTGACCTCCGGCGATGGCCAGTTGCTGGATCGCGATGAGTATATTCCCCTGGCGCACGGCAGCGTTGTTGTCGCATACGACCAGAACCGGAGGCCGGTGATGGACCGGACGGGCACAACGAATCGTGAATCGCCTCCGTGGAACAGCACCAATAGTTACAATCTCATCCACATCGACCGCCTGACGGGGCGCGCCCGGTTGGAGCACCAGGAGGTCATGTGAGGATGCCATCTTTTTTCAACGCGGCAGGGCTGCGCCGGGCGCAGCCGCGCTCGGTAGGGGCGCGCTGCGCGCGTCCGGGCTCGGTAGGGCTGCGCTGCGCGCAGCCGGACGCGCGCAGCGCGTCCCTACCGGGCTCTGCCGGGTTCACGATGGTGGAGATAGCCCTGTGCCTCGCCATCATCGGCTTTGCGCTCGTTTCCATTCTGGGCGTTTTGCCCATCGGCCTCAACGTGCAGCGCCGGAATCGCGAAGAAACCATCATCAACCAGGATGCCGCGGTCTGGTTGGAGGCCATGCGCAATGGCATGCAGGGCGACAATGAACTGACCAACTATGTCATCTCCATCACCAATTTCGTTTGGCATTACAGTTGGAATAACACCGATAAAGCCTACGAGCTTGATCCAACCGTCGCGCGAACCGGGCCGGCGGTCCAGTACCCTGAAGTGAATGCCTTTACCCGGACAGCCTGGTACCGGAATGGCGTGCTCCAACCGGGCAACCCGCAATTTCTTCTCACCAACGGGATGCACATTATCGGCTTGTTGAACAGGCCGAAGATTGAGTGGGAGGACAGCAGCAGGAGCAACTTTTTTAGAAACCTGGTTGTGGCAAATGTCCGCGCGATCAGCGGGTCGGCGGTGGACAAGTATCCTCAAAATAACGGGACCGTGCTGGATGAGGCGTTCAAATATCGGATGATTCCGCAAATCGAGGCGCAGTTGCCGATGGGCACCAACGCAATCATGGCCGAGCTTGTCGATTCGTACCTGCCGTTTGATATGACCGCCGCGACCACGAAAATCCCGGTGAGCACGATTTATCCTTTCGATCCAACGCTGGGCGAC
>DASRKU010000045.1:0-3427 GCA_035648815.1 Verrucomicrobiia bacterium
GGGTTTTCCGGGGGCGGCGGCAGTTTCGGCGGAGGCGGAGCCGGAGGTGGATGGTAGCCATGCGCGCGCGTGATTTCATAACTCAAATTCGGGATGACGACATTGTCGGCGGCATTCGCGCGGCGGAACAGCGCACGTCCGGCCAGATCCGGGTGTTTATCAGCCGCAAAATGGTGGATGACCCCGTCACGGCGGCGCAGGCCGCTTTTCACCGGCTCGGCATGGAGAAAACGCGCCATCGAAACGGCGTTCTCATCTACGTGGCTCCTCGCAGCCGAAAATTTGCCGTGATCGGAGATGCCGGGATCCATAAAAAGTGCGGCGACGCTTTCTGGCAGGAGCTGGCCAAAGCCATGACCGAATACTTCCGCCGCTCGGAGTTCACGCAGGGCATTATGCACGGCATCGCCAAAGCCGGCGAATTGCTCGCCGAACACTTCCCCCGCCAGCCCGATGATTCAAACAAGCTCCCCGACCGCGTCGCCCACGACTGAAGGGTAGGGCGGACGGTAGGGGCGCGCTGCGCGCGTCCGGCTGCGCGCAGCGCAGCCCTACCGACGGAAATCTTTCACCTGGCGCAGCCCTGCCAACGCAAACCTTTTCACTTTTTTCTCGCCAAAATGCAGCTTCACAGGCAAACAGTGCGTTTCTGTTTTCGCCATGATCGAGCAAATTGTTATTCTGGACTTCGGATCGCAATACACCCAGGTCATCGCGCGGCGAATCCGCGAGTGCAATGTGTATTCGACCATCTTGCGCTATGACTCGACCGTGGCGGAAATCGCCGCGCTCAGCCCCAGCGGCATCATCCTCTCAGGCGGCCCCTCCAGCGTGTACGACAGGAAAGCCCCGCTGCCGGACAAAGCCATTTTCAACATGGGCCTGCCGATCCTGGGCATTTGCTACGGCGTCCAACTCTTCGCCCAGTTCCTCCGCGGCAAAGTCGAGCCCGGCCAAAAGCGGGAATACGGCAAAGGCACATTGAAAGTGCGGGACAGCTTTTGCCCGCTCTTTGCCAACTTGCCGGAGAAGCTGCAGGTCTGGAATTCCCACGGGGATAAACTCACCAAACTGCCTGCCGGGTTCAAATCGGTCGCCGTCACCGAAAATTCCCCCTACGCAGCCATTGAAAACCGGGACCGGAAGATGTTCGGCCTGCAGTTTCATCCCGAGGTGGCGCACACGCCCCAGGGCCGTGATATTCTCGCCAACTTCGTCCACAACATTTGCGGCTGCGGCAAGAATTGGACGATGCACAATTACATCGACCACGCGGTGCAGGCGATCCGGGAACGAACCGCCGGCGAGCGGGTGATTCTCGGATTGAGCGGCGGGGTGGATTCGAGTGTGGCCGCCGCATTGATCCACAAAGCCATCGGCAACGCGCTGACCTGCATTTTTGTGAATAACGGCCTCCTGCGTGGGCGCGAAGCTGCCGTCGTGCGCGAAGTCTTCGGCCGCCACTTCAAACTCAAGCTGCATTATGAGGATGCGACCACGCTTTTCCTGCGCCGGCTTAAAGGAGTCACCGATCCGGAGCGAAAACGCAAAATCATCGGCAGAACCTTCATTGAAGTGTTTGAAGATGCCACCAAGCGGGCGGGCAAGGCCAAATTCCTCGCCCAGGGCACGCTGTATCCGGACGTGATCGAGTCGGTGCCCATTGGCGGCAACCCCGCGGCGATGATCAAGAGCCACCACAACGTGGGCGGTCTGCCGAAAAAAATGAAGTTTCAACTGCTCGAGCCCTTGAAATGCCTCTTCAAAGACGAAGTCCGCGAATTGGGGTTGGAGCTGGGATTGCCGCGCGAAATTGTGCTGCGCCAGCCTTTCCCCGGCCCGGGCCTCGCCGTTCGAGTCCTGGGCGAAGTCACGCCCCAGCGCCTGGAAATCCTGCGGCAGGCCGACAAGATCGTCGTCGAAGAAATGAAATCCAGTGGCTGGTACTACAAGCTTTGGCAGACATTCGCCGTGTTGCTGCCCGTGCGCAGCGTCGGCGTCATGGGCGACCTGCGCACCTACGATTACACCATCGCGTTTCGCGCCGTCGAATCGCAGGACGGAATGACCGCCGACTGGGTGAAGCTCCCGTACGATCTTCTGGAAAAAGTTTCGAGCCGCATCGTCAACGAGGTCAAAGGCGTCAATCGCTGCGTCTTCGATATCACCAGCAAGCCGCCCGGGACAATCGAGTGGGAGTGAACATCCGCTAATCGATCGGAGTCGGGGATCCGCGAATTGCGCCAATGTGCGCGAATTTTGGGTAGAACGGTGTGGGGACGGCTCGTCCCCATTCTTTAAGGGACACCAATCCACTCCGTTGCCTCAGTGGGCTCCTGTTAAAAATCCTGCCGTCAGTCTGCCATCCCATTCGCGTCCATTTGCGAAATTGGCGGATGAATATCTTGAGCAGTGAAGTCATTGGCTTCAGAGAAGTCTTGATTCCGCAGCCAAAAGAAACGCATCCTCACAGGCAAGGATGAAAGCGCACAAATGTCCACCAACGCATTCATTGGAAAACCGAAGCAGCCGACGGATAAAGAACTGAGCGCCGCGCTCGGCCCTGCCAGGAGCACTTGGGATCGACTGCTGGCCGAACTGGACCGGGAGTTCGGGGTCAACGTCCACGAATGGAATTCCTATTCACTCAAAGCGGGTTGGAGCCTGCGGGTGAAGCGCAAGGCGCGAACCATTGTCTGGCTTGGCCCGCATGTAGGCGCCTTCATGGCTGCCTTCATTCTTGGCGACAAGGCCATGCTGGCGGCGCGGGCCGGCAAATTGCCGCAGCGAATCGTCAAAATCATGAACGAAGCGCGAAAATATCCCGAAGGAACCGGCATCCGCATCACGATGAAAAATCCAAAGGACATCGCGGCAATCAAGACGCTCGCCGCAATCAAGATCGCAAACTGACGGGCCGCTTATGCCCCCCGGAAGTAGAAGTCGAGGTGACGAGACTCCAACTTCTGTGGTTAGGAAAACGGTTGTCGGAATCTCAAACTGCGAATTGATATGACTAACAACCGCTCAGGTTGTCGAAGCGACCGAGAATGTTTGTAACCTCCAGGAGAAGGCGATTCCTTACGGTCAAAAAACAGGCTTTAAAAGCGGCTGTAAGACCTCAAATTGAGCTATGTTTCTGCGCATCCACATGAAATCCAGCGGCTTGTTTCGGCGACACGAGACAAACTCGAGATGATTTCGAGTCTTACAATCCAGGTTCTGGATGGTTCAGAACGACTGCGAATACGGACCAGGCTTTTGCCAATTCATGGAGCGTCACAGAATCTCCCAACTCTGAAAATGGCAATCACTATGGGACTTTCCTGGCGACGATCACGATGTCCCCTCCAACCTCAGCCACGCGTTGGTTCGGCGGTTATTTTGGGGATACCCAGTACACCTCTGCGTTGCCGGACTACTGGAC
>DASRKU010000046.1:0-6803 GCA_035648815.1 Verrucomicrobiia bacterium
ACTGGGTGGACACTCCCTTGCCGACGCCCCTGGTTCTCCTGGCCGGCAACACCTACCGGATAATGGTCCATGAAAATGGCGTTGAGTTCTACTGGAGCTCGGATCTCCCGACGACGTTTCAGGATGGTACCATCAATCAAAGCTTCTGGGATTACGGCGATGTTTTCCCGACCCAGGGAGATGATGCTCACTGGTATTTTGTGGATTTGCGCTATGCCACGGATTTCGTTTCCGTGCCGGTCACCCCGACCGCAACCACCAATTTCTCGAGCGGCACCTGGTCCGGCAACCTCGCGGTGCTTCAGGCTGCCACCAACGTGATCCTTCAGGCCAGCGTCGGGCCCGGACACTCCGGCGCCAGCAATCCCTTCAATGTGATTGGCACCCCCAAACTGGCCATCGCAGGTTCCAGCAATTCAGTCGTGTTGTCGTGGCCGGTCACCACGCCGCCCTATAATGTTGAGCAAGCCTCCACGCTTCCAAATTGGAGCCCCTGCGCTGTGACACCCATCCTCGTGGGCGACCACTACACCATCACGATTCCCCGCGACGCGGCCCAGACCTATTTCCGATTGCGGAAACCGTAAGCATGCCGCACTGAACGCCTGGCCTTCTTGTTCGACACAAAAGTCTGCTGGTCTCCACCAACCCGAAGGGTTGCCAGAAAGTAGCCGGTAGTCGATCCCGCGTAGCCGGGCCAGGCCGGCGAAGCGGGATCGACCACCGGACCAGATCTGACGGCACCGACCTTGCCGATTGAGAAACGTCGGGACTCCTCAAGAGATCGGAAAATGCTTGTCCGTTCTTTTGGCCGTCGCGTACACTTCCCCCCAGCAAAAGCCAGCTTAGCTCAGCGGCAGAGCAACGGTTTTGTAAACCGTCGGTCCTCGGTTCGATCCCGAGAGCTGGCTCCACTTCAAACAAATCCCGGGTTTCACACCAAGCAAACGAAGGAAACGAAGATATCTAAAGGACCCTTTTGAGGAATATTCCGAGTTTGGTGAATCTCAACCGGCGATGGATAACACAATCTTTCCCCTGGTCCGGCCCTGCTGGCTTAGTTCGTGGCTCTTTCGGGCCTCCTTCAGCGGCAAAACGGTGCTGATGTCCACACGCACGGTGCCGGCGGCGACCAACTCGCCTATCTTCGCCAGCTCATCGGGCCGCGCATGGTCCGCCCGCATCAATACTCCACGAACGCCGGCAGGCGCCTTGGACGGCTCCTGAACCAGTGATACCAAAATGCCACCGGGCTTCAGCGTTTTCCAGGAACGCTCCTGCGTCGCTCCCCCCATCGTGTCCAGCACCATGTCCACGTCGCGGGCGATGTCCTCAAACTGCTCGGTGCGATAGGCAATAAACAGGTCCGCGCCCAGTCCCCGGACGAACTTAGCGTTCTTTTCCGAAGCCGTGCCAAAGACATACGCGCCTTTCCATTTGGCAAATTGCACGGCGAGATGTCCCACGCCACCAGCCGCGGCATGGATCAACACGCGCTGACCCGGCTGAACATCCGCCTTATCGAACAGCGCCTGCCAGGCCGTCAGCCCCGCGATCGGCAACGCCGCCGCCTGCACGTGGCTCAACGCCGCTGATTTCATCGTAATTTGCGATACCGGCGCCGTCGCATGCTCCGCATAGCTGCCGCTGTCATCCGAAACACTCCCAAACACTTCATCGCCGGGAAAGAAGGCTTTTACCTGGGAACCGGCGGATTCTATCACACCGGAAAAATCACTGCCCATAATCGATGGAAGCGACAGCGAGCCTACCATCCCCTCCCGGATCTTCCAGTCCACGGGGTTGACGCCCGCGGCATGGACGCGAACCAACACCTCATCGGCTTTGGGTTCGGGCACAGGCACATCCTCCAACTGGAGAACGTCGGGTCCTCCAAAGGTGTGAATCCGCACGGCCTTCATCGTTTTTGTCGCTGTCATCGATCCATCCATACTCTCAACCATCTTGAGCTGTCAGAATGCGCCTTCATATGGGGTGAACGGCTACTTTCGGACGCGGGTTATTACTCCGAACTCCGGACTCCGTTGATGATCCGCGACAGGCGCAGCGGATTTTCATTTTTCAAGGCCTGGGGCAGGAGCGTGGCCGGAAAATTCTGGTAACAGATGGGTCGAACAAAACGAAGCAGGGCCGCCGTGCCGACCGATGTGAATCGCACATCGGTCGTGGCCGGATAGGGCCCGCCGTGGTTCATGGAAGGGCAGACCTCGACGCCGGTCGGGAATCCGTTGACGATGAGGCGGCCCGCTTTGCGTTCCAGGATTCGCAGCAGTGGCATCGCTTGCTCCAGGTCCGTGGTTGTCCCATGCACCGTCGCTGTCAGTTGCCCGTCCAAAGCGCGCGCCGCAGTTTCCAATTCCACCAAACTTTCTCCCCCGATCAAAAGGGAAAAAGGTCCGAACACTTCCTCTCTCAAATCCGGGTTGGCCAGGAAACTGGGCACATCGATTTTCAAGAGCACCGATTCACCCTCTGTTTTGCTGATATCCGCCGCAGCGCCGGATCGCGACACCTGGGCGACGCCCTTGGCAGCCGAGGCGCGAGCGAGGCCGGTGTGATAGGACTCACAAATGCCGGCGTGCAGCATGGTTGCCGGCGCAACCGCCGCCAGCAGTTTTCCCAGGACATCTTCCAGGGCGTTGAACGCGGAACCCTTGATGCCGAAAACCAGGCCTGGCTTTGTGCAGAACTGTCCCACGCCTGTTGTGATTGAAGTGCGCAATCCCTCGGCAATTGCAGCTCCCCGTTCGCGCATTGCTTCCGGCAGAATAAAAATCGGATTCAGACTGCTCATTTCCGCAAACACCGGAATTGGATCCTGGCGGGCGGCCGCGACATCAAACAGCGCGCGTCCCGCCGCTCTCGATCCTGTGAACCCAACTGCGCGCGCGCATGGGTGCCGCACCAGGGCCGTGCCTATCTTGTTCCCGACACCATGCAACATCGAAAAAACTCCCTCCGGCAACCCCACCCGCGTGGCAGCGCGGTGAACCGCTGTCGCCACCAGCTCCGACGCGCCCGGATGCCCGCTGTGCGCCTTCACGATGACAGGATTGCCAGTCGCCAGCGCCGATGCCGTGTCCCCCCCGGCGACTGAGTATGCGAAAGGGAAATTGCTCGATCCGAAAACAATCACGGGGCCAATCGGCATCAGCATCCGCCGCAGATCGGGTTTGGGAACCGGTTGGCGATCCGGGATCGCCGTGTCGATGCGGGCATCGACCCATGATCCTTCACGCGCCACCTGGGCGAACATGCGAAGCTGTCCGACCGTGCGGGCGCGCTCGTTTTCCAGCCGCGCGTTCGGGAGCCCCGTTTCCAGGTGCGTCCGCAGAATCAATGAATCGCCAAGCCCAAGAATTTCCTCCGCGATGGCTTCCAGGAATGCCGCCCGCTCCTCATTCGAAGCTAACCGATACGTCTGGCAGGCTTGCTCCCCCAGCCGCATCGCCTCGTCCACATCCCTTTCGTTCGCGCGGAAAAAAGCGGTCTCAAGCAAGGAACCATCCAGCGGACTTTTAGCCTGGAAAGTTTCTCCACTCCCGCGGCTGAGTTGGTTCCCGACAAAACACTGGCCATGCAAGGTCATGCGCTTATTACTACCTCAAACCGGCGCTCCCGCAAAGGCTCATCACCCCGGAGGGATGGCAGAGCGCATCTTGCACTCCTCCAGGGTGCATTCGTTTTTGAATCATACCGGAGGTCTCCGCTGCGCTGCGACCTCCGTATACTTTCTGGCAAGCCTCTGGCTTGCTCGGAGGAAAACGGAAGACAAGCAGATCGCTCCAAATTACTCCACGCGACCGCCACGAGCCGCTACGCGAAATGCTTTTCCTTTAGTCGCGTTGCGACATCCGCCAGCGTCCCCTTGAAGGGCCCGGGTGTCTCCATCTTGATCGAAACCAGCGCGGCTGCGAACTTCAGCGATTCTTTGACGCCGTGGTCGAGTCTGTGGGAAAGGTATGCGGCAAAAGTGGTGTCCCCGCGTCCGGTTCTGCCAACGACGCTGCTGTTGGAGAACTTCTCGTAGTAGGTCACTCCCTTCACACGCGCCAACACTCCCTGGGAATGCGTGATCACGATCTCCCCGCGGCAGCCCCAGCCTTCGATGATGATGGCCGCCTTTTCCAGATCCTCGGTTCCGGTCAGGATGCGGGCCTCGACGACATCCAGCTTGAGCTTGTCCATCATGGACACGATTTCCCGTTTGTCGGCCACATCGCTGTACTCGATCAGGCGGGCAGGGGTTACGTGCCGCACAAAGCTCTGCATGTCGGCCGACAGGCTGTAGCCCCTGGACTTGAGGCCTCTCATCAGGTCCATGTCGAATTCCGTATCTGAAATGCCAGCCAGGTGGGCGCATGTGGTTTCCAGGGGCGGGACATCGGAAATCTTTATGAGTCCGGCGGATTTCACCAGGGTCAATGTGCGCTCATCGACGTTCTCCGACTCGTGCAACACCCTGGAGAACGTGGTCACTTCGCTGGGGATCACATAGGTATCCACTCCCACATCCTTCATCGGCTGGAGGATGTCTTCGTCTTTTTTGGCCATCTTCACGACGGCGGCAACTTTTTTGCCGACGCGGGCGGCGACCATGGCGCCGCATAAGACGGCGCTGCCTGGAGCGATATGAGGCTTTCCTCCGAACGGGATAATCTCGTCGTAGCACATGTGTCCCACGAACGTGATGTCATACTTGCTGGGCATGTTGATTGATTCCTTAATTGATCGTTACGTGAACTGATAAGGCAGTCGAGAGTCGAGCCGTCTTCGCTGCGCTTCGCCGCGCCAGGGAGTCGAAGGTCGAGAGGAAGGCGCCCTCACCCCGTCCCTCTCCCATCCGACGGGAGAGGGTGGTCCCGCGATGGCGGGACCGGGTGAGGGTGACATGGTCTCCATGGTTTGCTCCTGCTTATCTCCCGTTTTGCGGACCCTTCAGCAACTCGGGGAAGAACGGCACCAGGTCCTGTGACGCAACGGTCTTGGACTTGGTCCTGGCCTGCTGGTCCTTGATGTGGTTCATGACGAGATGAGTCCACACGGCGCCGGGCCGGGGATAGGCGGCGACGATGTAATGGGCACAGGGTTTGGTTTCTCCGGCTTCCTTTTCCAATTCGGCGCGAAGGTTGTCGGCCGTGATCATGGAATTGCCGTAATCAAAGACGACCCTGTCCATGTGTTTGTAGACGTCCTTGCTTTCCCGGACCATGCCGTAGTAATCCAGCAACTGGGCCAGGACGTAGTTGGAAGTCGTATAGACGTCTTTTCCCTGGTCCGATTCGACGGGTTTGCCGTTCTCTGTCTTGCACATGGCCCAGCCCATGGTGGACTGGTTGTTTCTGTAGATCGTTTTTAAAATCTTCCGGGCGCGGTCCTCGGGGATGAAAGGTTCTTCGCCGATGGAGATCAGGTACCACAGAGCGTCGAGCTGGTTGGTCCAGACGTCGGTGTTCGCTTTTCCTGTCTTGGGATCGAAGCAGGTGATGTAGTACTGGAGTTTCTCGCCCTTCTTGTTCTTTCCATCCCGCCAGAGTTTCTCGAAGCTGTTCCAGCCCTTGTCGAACGCCTCTTGGATTTGCGCCTCGCCGGCCTTGTCGTTGAGCATCTGCGCCATTTTGATCATGGCCTGGCAGCCGCCGAGGAACTGCGTGGCGTCATAGGCATCGGCGCCGAAGAGGACCAGGTTGTCGAAGGTGTTTTTCACCTCGTCGGGATAGCCCTCGGGCAGGCCGTCGTCATCGAAATCGAGTTTCAGCAGCGATTCCAGCCCGAACTTGAGCGTGTCCCAGTTCTTCTTCAGGAAGTCGATATCGCCCGTGAATTTCACGTTGCGCAACACCCGCATCATGAGCTTGGGGAACAAGTCCACCCAATAGTTGTTGTTGTACCAGGCGTAATCACTGACGTTGCGCAGGGGATGGCCCTTGGGCATGGCGCCGACGTCGTGGGCCACGCTGCCCTTGGTCTTGAAGGCATCGCGAATCTGCGTCATCGACACGCCTTCGTATTCGTCGGGATGTTCCTGGAAATGCTTTCTCGCTTCGACGAACGAGGCATGATGGTGGTAAAAGCGGGGCGTGGGATCCTCGGCCTGGATCGAATCAATGAAACTCTGGCACAGATCTTTTTCCACGCGCGGGAAGAGCATCAAGAGCACCATGGAATACCAATCCACGTCCGACGGATCGATATAGGCGTAATCGAAACATTCCAGGAAGCGGGCGCGCTCATGTCCCTTGTCGTCCTCGACCCAGACGATGGCGTTGGAGAGAGGGAAATGGAGTTCGTTCAGGATCAGCCGGGTCAGGCGGAGGGCCCCGGCCTTGTCGCCTTTATACGAGGGGCTGGACTGAATGGAATCGAAGATTCGTTTCTGAATCGCCACGGTCCGATCCCACCATTGCGAATAGCTGTTCAGGGCGAGCGTGGCCATTTCCACGGCGCGCGAGGTGCCGTCCTTGAAGCTCTTGACGTACTTGCGCTCGAATTTCGTGCCGTCAATGTACACTTGCTCGGGGAAGTCCAACGCCACCGACACGGCAACCTTCCTGGTTGCTTTAGGCTCGAGGGTGAAGGTGAGGCTGACGGCTGATCCGTAATCACTGCGGAGAGCGGGCGGCCGTTTTTCATAGAAACTGCCATCCTCGTTGAGCAACAAATCCTGGACGAGCCGGTTCAGGCAGAAATAGGGCTGAGTATCAATCGATACGCCGGGTGTTTCGGCAGCGGCCAGCACCATCCGGTTGGGGCTTTCGGTGCTTCCCATCACGACGCCGCGG
>DASRKU010000047.1:0-7791 GCA_035648815.1 Verrucomicrobiia bacterium
CAGCGCTTTCCGAGGAGTGAGGAGTGAACTTCGAATTCGCGACTGCCGCGCGCATTCTTTTCGGACGCGGCTCGCTCCGGCAATTGGGGCCCATTGCGAGGGGCCTTGGCTGCCGGGCTTTGGTTGTGACCGGCCGCAGCCCGCGCCGGGCCGATCCCGCTGTGGCGCTTCTCCGGGAGTCTGGAGTCAATTCCACGATTTTTTCCGTTGATGGCGAACCTGCCTTGGAAACAGTCCGGGCTGGAACTCAACTCGCCCGCAATCACCGGTGCGACGTGGTGACTGGCATCGGGGGCGGCAGCGCGATCGATGCCAGCAAAGCCATTGCCGCAATGCTGGCCAACGAAGGGGACGTGCTCGACTATGTCGAGATCATTGGTCGCGGCAAGGCCCTAGTCCACCCTTCGGTGCCTTTCATTGCCATCCCTACCACGGCCGGCACCGGAGCGGAGGTGACGCGCAATGCCGTGCTGTCCTCCCCGGAACACCGGCTCAAGGTGAGTCTGCGCAGCCCGTTGATGTTTCCGAGGGTCGCGATTGTGGATCCGGAGTTGACGCTGGATTTGCCGCCCGGGGCGACAGCCAGTACGGGTCTGGATGCATTGACGCAATTGATCGAGGCGTTTGTTTGTTTGCGCTCCAATCCTCTGACGGATGCGCTTTGTGCTGACGGGATTTCCCGTGTGGTCCGGTCATTGCGTATTGCGTTCAGCAACGGCCGGGGTGCGGATGCGCGCGAAGACATGGCTTTAGCGGGTTTGTTCAGCGGGATGGCGCTGACGAATGCCGGGTTGGGGGCGGTGCACGGGATCGCAGGTCCGCTGGGCGGCATGTTTGACGCCCCGCACGGTGCGATTTGCGCCGCGCTGTTGCCGCAAGTCATGGAAGCCAACGTGCGCGCCTTGCGCGAACGCCAGCCCGGGAGCGAACCGCTGCGGCGCTATGAAGTGCTCGGGCGCCTCCTCACGGACAAACCAAATGCCAGTGCTGATGATGCCGTCGCCTGGGTCCGCCAGTTGGTGGCCGATTTGAACATTCCAAAGCTGGGCCGTTACGGTGACATCTCCGATCACGCGCGCGAGTTGGTCGACAAATCCGCCCGGTCGAGCAGCATGAAGGCGAACCCTATCGCGCTCACACCGGATGAGCTGTCCAAAATCCTTGAGCTTTCGGTGTAACTAAATCGGCCGTTATTCACCGAGGCTGGCCAGGAGCGATTCGAGCTCTTGCCGCTCTTTGAGCCATTGCCTGAGCACCGATTCCTGTTGTTCGCGTGTCATGCGCTATGCAGCCGTTCTAGGAGAATAGTGACCCCAGCGGCGCATTTATTACAGGAAATCGCACCGAAAACCCTCACCCCGGCCCTCTCCCGTCCGACGGGAGAGGGAGAATGGATTGACGCGTTGATTGTAAACCATGGCGTAATTCAATACGAATCGTGCGCTACCGTTCCCTCTCCCGTCCGACGGGAGAGGGTCAGGGTGAGGGTAGGTTTTAGCTTCTAATTTGGGCAACACGCCCTTAAGCCGCCTGCTTTCCCGATCGCTTTTGTTTCAACGCCTCGCGCAATTGCGGCAAGGGGAGCGTATTGATCACATCCTGTTTTGTGAGACCGCCTTTGCGCGCCATGCCGGCCCCGAGACGAAGGTGCCCGGCGTGCTCGAAGCGGTGCGCGTCACAATTAATAACGCACTTCACCCCTTTGCTTTTTGCATAGGGCCACAGCCTCCAATCCATGTCGAATCGCAATGGGCTCGCATTCAGTTCGATCCATGTGCCCGTCCCAGCACAGGCGTCAATGACGGCGCGCTGGTCGACCTTGTACGGCTCCCGCTCCAGCAGGAGGCGGCCGGTGAGATGGCCCAGGATGTGGACGAATGGATTTTGCGCGGCCCGAATCAGCCGGCGGGTTGTCTCGGCTTCGCTCTCCGCAAGCCGCTGGTGGATGCTGGCAACCACCACATCCAGCTCGGACAAAAGATCATCGGGGAAATCGAGTCTGCCTTCCTTCAGGATGTCGACTTCGGCCCCGGTGAACAGGTGAATATCCACTCCATTATCCGCCAGGCGCTGGTTGAGTTGTTTGATTTCGCGGATTTGCTGCCGCAAGCGGGCGGGGTCGAGTCCATTGGCCTGGACTGAGGACTGGGAATGATCGGTGATGGCCCAGTAGGAGAGCCCGAGTCCGGCCATGGAACGGGCGATGTCGTCGATGCTTTGCCGGCCATCGCTCCAGGTGGAATGATTATGCAAAGAGCCTTTCAGATCGCTCCACTCGATCAGCCGGGGCGCCGGCTCTTTTTCGGCCAGTTCCATTTCTCCCATGTCCTCCCGCAATTCCGGAGGGATGTCATAAAGCCCGAGTTCCCGAAAAATCTCCTCCTCCGTGTTGCACGGCAGCAGTAATTTCGGGTCGCGCGTTTCCTCTGCCGAGCGGAACAGGCCGTATTCATTGAGGCGGAGCCCGCGGTCAATCGCCCGCTGGCGCATGGCGATATTATGCTGCTTGTTCCCGGTGAAATACATCAGCGCAAACGGAAACTCAGCATCGCTGACCACGCGCAGGTCAGATTGAATGCCGCCTCCCAGCAACACGCTGGCTTTGGTTTCGCCCCGCGCCAGCACGGTCCGAACACCGGGTTCGCGCACGAAAGAATCAATGACCTTGGAGGGCTGGCTCGAGGAAACGACAAGGTCGATGTCGCCGATCACTTCTTTGTGCCGTCGGAGGCTGCCTGCGATGCTGCAACGGATCACGTCGGGATGGGCTCGAAGACTTTCCAGCAGCGGCTCGGCTGCCAGCAAGGCGTCGCTGATCAGGTGCTGCGAAGCGTACGTGCGCCGTCTTTGGATGCCGTCGCAGATATTCTGCGCTGTTTTCTCGCCGAACCCGTGGAGTTTGCCTACTCGCCCATCCTTGCATGCAGCTTCAAGGACATCGATATCGGCAATGCCGAGTTGATCGTAAAGGGCTTTGATCTTTTTGGGCCCGAGGCCCGGGATGCCGAGCATGGCGGTCAGTCCGGGAGGGACGGATGCCTTGAGTTCCTCGTAATAGGCAAGTTTTCCGGTGGTCACCAGTTCGACAATTTTCTTCTGAATGCCTTCGCCGATGCCTGGAAGCTCACCCAGCCGGTTCTCGGTAACCAGGAATTGCAGGGATTCCGGGGCGGATTCGACAGCCCGGGCGGCATTGAGGTAAGCGCGGGTTTTGAAAGGGTTTTCACCTTTCAATTCGAGCAGCGTGCCGATGTGGATCAGGATCTCGGCCACCTCTTCTTTATCCATGTTCCATTATAGGCTGGTTGCGCCGGGGCCGCCAAACGGGAAACGCTGATTTTCTTGATTCGTTTGCGAGTGCAGGCAGGATGCCGCTGATGATGAGGACCAGCAACAGGACCCTTCCCGTCGCATTGACCATTGCCGGTTCGGACAGCGGCGGCGGGGCGGGGATTCAGGCGGACTTAAAAACGTTCGCATCGCTTCGGGTGCACGGGGCGAGTGCGATTACGTGCGTCACGGCGCAAAACCCGGACGGTGTGATTGGAATTCAAGCGTGCCGGCCCGGCATTGTGCGCAGGCAGGTGGAGGCTGTGTTTGGCGCGATGCGGCCCGCGGCGGTGAAAACAGGGATGCTGTATTCGGCGGAGATTATTGGCGCCATTGCGCCGTTTTTCAGCCGCGGCAAGCATCCCCCGCTGGTTGTGGATCCGGTGATGTTGTCCACGAGCGGATCGCGATTGCTGAAGCCCTCCGCGGTTGCGCGATTGACGAGGGAACTGTTCTCACGGGCGCTGCTGGTGACGCCGAACCTGGCGGAGGCCCAGGTCCTGGTCCAGCGGAGGATCACATCTGTGGAAGCCATGCGGTGGGCTGCGAAGGAAATTCACGGCCGGTTTGGATGCGCCGCGCTGGTCAAGGGGGGGCATTTGAAAAATTCGCGTGAGGCGGCGGATATCTTTTTTGACGGGCGCGATGAGTGGCTGTTGAGCTCGCCGTTTGTGCAGGGTATGCGCACGCACGGAACGGGCTGCACCTATTCGGCCGCGATCACCGCGTATTTGGCGTTGGGATATGAGCTCCGGGAATCTGTTGCGCGGGCCAAAGAGTATGTGTTTCGTGCCATCGAGCAGAGCGACCGGGCAGCGGGGCACGACGTTTTGAACAGCTTTTGGAAGGGCTGCCGATAACCGGCGGTTCATATTGTTTTTGCTTCTTTTGGGCTTTGTTATAGATTCCGAAGCATGCCTGAGATTGTCGAATTTGTGAACCGTGGTGCGGCCGCCATCACGCCTGCAGTTGTGGACAAAGTCTTGCGCGCCTTGCCCCAATGGAAGCTGGAGTTCACGCAGATTTACGAGCCGTTGTTTCCGCACCTCGGAAATCAACTCGATCTTTTGGCAAATGCCGTTGAAGATTTTGCCGAAGGGGCTTACATGGAACTGCCGTTCTACGCCATTGCCCAGGCGACGTTCGCCCTCATCTACGCCCACAAAAAGGTGGGCATCATTCCGGATGCGGTTTTGAACCTGGGTCGCGCCGACGATTCCAGCGTCGTGCGCGCGGTTCTCATCACCAACGAGAAAGCGTTCGCGATCTACGCGGCGGACCAGGATCTGGATTGGACGAAAATCACCAGCCAGCCCTGACGCTGTCCTCACCCTCGTGGCCGCGCCTCGTAAGAGCGCGGCTGACCGCAATCAGATGGCTGTGCTCTGACGAGACGCAGCTACCTGGAGCAACTTCCAAACTCGCAGCGCTTCCGTCACTCCCCAGGCCTGGGCCTCGCACCCGCGATGCGCATGAGGAGCATCGCCGTCGAGAATTTCCGGGATTTGCCCGATACAACCTTCCGCCATCAATCCCGCCATGCCGGCGAGGTATGCCCGGGCGGCTTTCGTTGGTTCCTCTTCAAAATTCCATGCCCGCGCCAGCGCTTCGCAAAACACTGGAAAGGTCCAGGTCCATGCCGTGCCGTTGTGGTAAGCGGGCTTGCGCCGGGTGTCCTCGTCGCCTTCATACCGGCCCCAGTAAGGTTCCAACGGATTATTCAGGAGCCGGCCGTCATTTCCGTAAATTGGCAATGGAGAGGTGACACGCAGTGGCGCCAGAGTCCGAAGCGCGCCGGGGATGACCAGGTACCTTCTTGCGGCCTCGACGCATTTTCTTGCGCGCTCTTGCCGGACGACTCCAAGGCTGGCCAGGAACAGACAATTGCTGCGCAATGCATCGCCGGGCGCGCTCTGCGCGGCCGGTTGGCCGCTTTTAGCCGGGAGCACGTCGGCATACCAGCCGCGCTCTTCGAGCCAGAACAGCTTCTCAACCGATTGCATGGACCGCGCTTTTAATTCCTTCCAGGAAGTTCCTTCAGCGGGTTCGCCAATGGACTCGGCCTGACCCAATAGCCGGATCCACAAGGCCTGAATCTCCACCGGGTAACCTTCCCTGGGCGTTCCTGCCGGATAATTGGTATCCATCCACGTGAAATGGGCCGGGCTCCAGATCAGCGCCGAAGCCGGGTCCATGTGGATGCCGTTTGGCGTGCCCCGGACATAATGGCGGGCAATGCTGCCGAGCACCGAACGGATGGTTCGCCCGGAAGAATCCACGGGCAGGTCATAAAAGGACAGCCCCGATTTGGCCGCGAATTCTTCACAGGCCATGCCGAGCCACAACGGAGCGTCGGAGGTGTCCCGGTTGGACGCGTTCTCGCCGTGAATTGTATTTGGCAACGTGCCCTGGCTTTCAAATCGGGCAAAGGTGAGCAGGATTTCCCGGACATCTTTCGTCAGCCCGGCTTCCAGCAAACCGCGCGCGCAGATGAGGGTGTCCCGGCCCCAGTCCAGAAACCAGGGATACCCTGCGATCACCGTTTTGCCGGCGCCACGCCGCACGACAAAAGCGCGGGCCGCGCGGCTCAGTTGCGATTCGAAATCCTGATTGGACTCGAGCAGTCGGGATTTGAAACCCGAGACTGGCGATTCAACGGCCGAGGGTTCCTGTGGTTCCGCGGTCACGACCAGCGTTGCTTCCGCTCCTTTGGCCATCGACAACTCAAACCAACCAGGGCTGTAGGCGTCGCCGCTGCCAACCTGGCCTCGCGACAATTCGACCGGATGCGGAAGGTTGTCGCTCCATTCGGATTGAGGATGGAAGACCCCGGCAGACATGAAGACGCGAAGTTGCCGATCGGGCGCCGGTGTGAAGGCAAACCCGGAGTGGCGCCCGGCCTGTGGAGTTGCGGCTCGGGACGGTCCCATCGGCAGGGTGTGGGTATGACTCGAGAAATGGTGCTCGGCTCCGCCGTTGCGGCGGGTTTCGCAATGAAAGTTCCGATCTTCAATATCGACACGCACCGTCAGGCGGACGTCGGCGTCATCGGGTAATTGTTTTCCGCTCGCCTGGGCGGCGGTGGGCCGGCTGAAATGGAATAGCGTGGTGTTCTTGCCTTCGACCATCTCCGCGCTTAATTGCAGCTCGATAGTGCGGCCGTCGCCGGCGTTGGCGACGAAGCGCCAGACTGCGGGAGGGCCGGGCTCAAAGGCTGCGAGCTGTCGAATATCCAGCGGCGACAGGAATCCATCCGCGTTGATCCACGCTCGAATGCGTTTGGCGAAGACATGGCGATCGACAGGCACCTCCGGATGCAGGTTCGCACCGAGGATGCAATCGTATTTGGAGCGCACCTGGCCGAGGTTGATCGGTATTTGAGCCATTCCACCGATGCCATTAGTGAGGAGCACGAGGTTTGAGGCGCCAGGAGTGACTTGTTGGTTTAAGGGCTTGGGTTCGGCTGCAAGAAAGCGAATGGCCGCCTTCACCTGCTGCCATTCGGGGCCGTATCGCTCGAGGATTAATTCCGCATCTGCCGCCGCTGTGCGGGGAAAGAAGCAGGCCACATGCGCTCCGGCGGCCGCGATGGATTCGACATGCTGTGCCGGGTCCTGGCCGGCCTTGGATTGCAGCGAAGCCCGGAACGGTGCGGTATCCTCGATTAAAAGCCAATGGCCGGGAGGAACGGGCGTGATGCGCGAGACGTCCACCAGAGCCCAGCGCACGACATTTGGATACGATTTGGCAGCGGCGGCTTGAATCAACGAAGTTTCCACCGGCTCGGGACTGTGTGGCGGCACGCAGCGGATGGCCGCGAGAAAATCGAACGGGGACTTCTCGACCATGTGCGCGAGCTGCAGCCAGTCAAAGGATCCTGATTCGGATGCGGATCGTCCATGACTTAACGCCTGGATGGCCCAGGCCGCTTGCGCCCGCGCGCGACGGTATGCGTCGCCTTTGAGTCCGGCCGGTTTGGGTGTGGGAGCCAGGCAATACGCTGCGCCGGGACGCAATGTAATCCAGACCTCCGTTTCGCCTTTGCATTTCACGTCGGGCGGCACCTGGTCCAGGAGCTCGAACTTGAATGGAAATTTCGGCGGCGCTCCAGGCTTGCGCCGTTCCATCCCCAGCGTCTCAGGATCGAGCCTGAGTTTCTGTTCCCGTTCGGTGTCGGTATTCACCAGGACGAGCAATGCATCCTTGCCTTCGGCGGACTCGCGCAGCAGCGCGTAAACCGTGGAATCGGGCGCGCTGAGGCGGCGGTTCGTGGCGCCGTCAAAGAAGCACGGGTGTTCGGACAACAAGCGGTTTAATGAGGCGAGTTCAGGCACGATGCCTTCCCGGTTGCCCCAGGCCAAACCGGAGGGGGCATGAACATTAATTTTTTCCGTCGCCAGCCATTCGGTTCCGCAGGTGAATCCAAATCCCCCGCTGACACTGGCCAGCGCGCACAGGCGG
>DASRKU010000048.1:0-6582 GCA_035648815.1 Verrucomicrobiia bacterium
GCGACTGAATATCCTCAACAGCCGCGCGGGCAAGGCGCGAATGCATCGCAGCGTCGAAGCCTTCGTTGAGGTCAATGATATCAATCAGGTGATGCGGCACCCGCGCGCGGTCGCAGGCAGAAGGCTTGGCGGTGCCGATATTCAAGCCGCGGTAGACCTGCATGGAATCCACGGAGACGATTTCGCCGTTGAACAGTTCGGCGAGGAGCGCTGCGATCTCCGATTTGCCCGCCGCGGTTGGCCCCGCAATGACGATCATGAGGGATGGGTTTGGGGCAAGGCGCCGGGCCGGCGGCGGCGCAGCAATACAAGCAGGACCACGCCCGTGGCAAAAACGCCGATGCTGATCAGGTGAGCCGGCGTGAGGCCGCCATGGAGATGAATGGGAGTGTAATCGCCCCGAAATAGTTCCACAAAAGATCGAGTGCATGCATAACCCAGGAGATACGTGCCAAAGACCTGACCGTCGAATTTCTTGCGGCGATACAGCCATGCCAGGCCTGCATACAAAATCAGACTGAGCAATGCGTCGTACACCTGCGTTGGATGGACCGGTGTTGTCGGAGGATGGTTCGGATTGTCGGCCGGGAAGCGAATGGCCCAGGGCAAACTGGACGGCTTTCCGTAACAACATCCGTTCAAGAGGCAACCGATTCGTCCAAAGACGTAGCCCAGGGCGATGCTGGGAGCCAGCACGTCGCCAAGTTTCCAGAGCGGCAACTTTTTCAACCGCACATACAGCGTGCCCCCGAGCGCGGCCCCGATGAGGCCGCCATAATACACAAGCCCGCCGCGCTGGATCATGAAAATCTCCCAAATGGATCCGCCGGCGAATTGCTCGCGCCAATAAGTCGTCACATACACAATTCGCGCCCCCAGGATCGCGCCCGCAATCAGCCAGGGGCCCACATCCAAAACCTGCTCGGGCCTGAACCCGTCGCGCAAGCCCCGACGGCTGGCGGTCCACAGGCCGGCCAGGAACGCGATGGCGATCATCACGCCATAGGAGTGAACCGAGTAGGAACCGATTTGAAAAGCTAACCAATGCACCTGGAGAATAATTTACTGGAATCCGAGCCTTTGCGCCACTGCCGAGATTGCGAATTCGAATAGGGGTCGATCAACCGATTGAATTTCTTCGAATGCAAACCGGCAAGGAATCTTAACGCCGCAGGGGAGTTGAGTTGGTTGTCGGGCTGGCTGTGGGTGGGGATCCTGTGGGCTGCGCGGAGAGCGGCGATGGCGGGGACGTGCCATTGGATATGGACATTTGATGGACCAGGTCGCGCCAGGCTTGCCGTTCTGCCGGGGACATTTTTTGCCACCGTTCGGCATTGCTCATGAATTTCCGGCGCTCTGCTGGAGGCATTTCCGCGAATTGACGGAACGAGGCCAGGTAAGCTTCCTGTTCTGTCCGGGACCGTCTTTCAATGGCATTCACCACTTTTTCGGTCTGTTGGCGGTCCTGGACGGATAAGGTGGCCAGGACCTTTTGCTGCTCCTCGTCGCTCAATTCGAAATAGTGCCGGAAACCGCCATACATCTGTTGACGTTGCTCCAGCGGAAGACTCTTCCAGTCGGCCAGTTTCTTTCCCAGCGCCGCCCCGCCCTTCTCCGGCAATTCCTCGAACACCGCCTGCCGCTCCATCTCGGTGTTGCGGCCGATGAAATAGTGCATCAGGTCTTCGTACTCCAGGACTTCGGCTTTTAAATCCAGCGGCCAGATATCCCATTCATCCAGTCTCGCCGCAATCCAGTCCTTGTAAGGGTCGGGTACGGATTTCAGCAACCCTGCGCGCTGCTCGCGCGGCGCCTTCAAGAGCGGAATCAAATACCAGCGAAGCTCCGTCACCCGCAGCTTGAGTTCACGAGCCTCCACAGGCATCGATCGATACTCCTCCACCTTGTCGAATATCCTTCCCCGTTTTTCAGGCGGGTAAGCGGCCAGGACCCGTTGGAATTCGTCCGGAGCCATTGCCATCAGCTTTCGGAACGTTTCTACGGGCGAAACTTCGGTTTTGACACCGGCTTCTTGAACATGGTTTGTGGCCGGCGATTCCACCGGTTCGGCTGCGGCGGCGCGGCCGGCGTGATCCAACGGGCAACACGCCGCCAGCAGGAGAACACAGCAAAGCCGCTTGTTGAGCCGATTCATTTCAGGAGCGCCAGCAACTGCTCGTCCGGACGCGGCATTTGATCCAGCCGCCGAATCGCTTCAAAATCCTGGAGGACATCCGCGCCGGGCTCGGCGGCAACGCTGGAAAAGGCGGCGATGTTCCGGCCAAGCCTGGCGCGGCTATCGACCTGGTGCCGCTGGAAACCGAAAATACCCGCGACGACAAGCACGAGCGCAAGGGCGGCTCGGCGAAGCAGGGGACGCCAGAGCTGTGTCCACAAGGTCGGGCGCGGACTCAATTGTCCTGGGCGCAGGGCGGCTGTGCGGGACAATACCCGCGCGGTGAAATTCGAGGAAACCTCCACATCCGGCAGATGCCCCAGGGCCTGGGTGAGCGCCGCTTCCCGGTCCCGGTCCGCTTCCATTTCCGGATGATCCGCCAACCACTGGCGCAGCTCCATTTCTTCCGCCTCACTGCGTTTGGCGCGCCAGTTCAACTCAAGGAATTTGTGGTAATCCGGATCGTGCATTATGAGCCTTTCTGGTTGAAAACCTTAATCGTTGAAAAGTTGCGAGGAATCGGGTTGATGCCACGTTCCGCTCACCAAATAGGGTTTCAATCGTTGCTTCAGTGTCTCCCGCGCCCGATGGATCAGGGACTTAGTGGCCGAAAGCGAGCAGCCCAGCACCTCTGAGATATCGTCATAACTGAGGTCTTCCTGGCGGCAGAGAAGAATCGCCAGGCGCTGATTTTCGGGAAGCGCGGCCACAGCCTCGTCCACTTTTGCTTCCAGCTCTCCGCGCAACAGGCTGGCGGGGGGCGAAAACACTGTTTTGTCCTCAAACTGCGGAGCGCTGGTTTCCCCTGGCGATCGCGGCGCGTCCAAAGACTCCGACTGATGCCGAGACCGCCGGCGGATTTCATTGAGGCAGAGATTTCTGGCAATCGTGTACAACCACGTCGAGAATTTCGCCTCGCTTCTGTAGCGATGGGCCGATTTGTGGACCTGGATAAAGACGTTTTGGGCGAGGTCCTCGGCTTCGGTGGCGTCATGGATCATCCAGTAAACGAGATTCATGACCGGCTGCTTGTATTTGTCGACCAGTTCGGAGAAAGCGGCGATGTCGCCCTGCTTGACACGAAGCATCAGGGTGGCGTCTGGATCTTGATCGGCGGGCGTCACGAGGGATGATCTACCACTGCCAAGATACTTCAACACCGCGCCGGCCACAAGGTTTCCTGGGATCTCGGTAGGGCGATCGGAGTGGGGACGGCTCGTCCCCACTGAAGATTATTTGAAAACCAATGGGGACGAGCCGTCCCCACTCCTATGCCGCTGCGCGCGTCCGGCTGCGCGCAGCGCAGCCCTACCACAGCCTTGCCAATTTTCCGGTGCTGGTTGCAGATCCGGAAAGCGGAAGGATAACTAAAGGGCTGCGCTTGCGTTCCGGCAGAAATGCACTCACTGTTACGGGCAATGAAACACTGTTGGAATCCTGAATTCCCGGAGCTGGGGCGTGAGAAGATTCTCATGTATTCCCGGGATTCCACGGCTTGCGGTTCACTCGAGCTTTTGTTGCGTCAATGCAGGATTTAGTCGCCAAAATCGAGGCTGATGCCGCGACGCGGCTGGAGTTGCCGGAGGGCAGATCGCCGGCGCAGGAATTGTCGCGCTACAAGCAGTTTCTCAAGGTGGAAACCCACCGGCTGAAGATCCTTCACCGATCCGGCAGCGCGGGCACGGTGATCTGCCATGGCCGGACCTTGATTTTGGACGTGTTGCTGCGCTACCTGTGGGATGCGGCCCGGAACAGCCTTTCGCCGCAGGCACAGAAGGAATTCCCGCCGCTCGCCCTCGTCGCCATCGGCGGATACGGCCGCGGCGAACTCAATCCTTATAGCGACATCGATTTCATGTTTCTGCACGAGGGGCAGCTTGTCGCCGGGAACAAACCGCTGCCGCACCTTTCAAAAATCATCGACGGCATCCTGTACCCGCTTTGGGACATCGGGCTGAAGGTGGGCCATTCGGTGCGCAGCGTTGACGATTGCGTCAAGGTGGCCAACAGCGACATGCAATCCAAGACTTCCCTGATCGAGTCCAGGCTCATCACGGGGAGCGAGGCATTGTTCAATCGGTTTCAAAAAACCCTCCTGGCCAAGTGTGTCCGGGGGTATGAGGACCGGTATATTGCGATGAGGTTGGAGGACCAGACGGCGCGTCGAAACAAGTTTGGCAATTCCGCCTGCATGCAGGAACCCAATGTGAAGAACGGCTGCGGGGGCTTGCGGGATTACCAAAGCCTGCTGTGGATGACATTTTTCAAGTATGGCACCCGTTCGCTGAAGGACCTGCAACAGCTGGAATTCGTAAGCGGAACGGAGGGGAAGCAACTGGAGAGCGCGTATGATTTCCTGCTCCGGGTCCGCACTGAAATGCACTATCACACCAACCGCGCCACGGACGTGCTCAGCAAGAACCTGCAGCCTGCCGTGGCGCACAACCTCGGTTACGCCGAGCGTTCGCCCAGCAAGCGCATCGAGCATTTCATGCGCGAATTCTACATCCACTCGCGCAATATTTTCCTCATCACCCGCACCCTGGAAAAGCGCATGGCCCTGGCGCCGCGGCCGGAACGCGGCTTGTCGCTCCGGTCGCTCCTGCCCATGTCCCGGCGCGCAACGATCGAGCCGGTGGACGGATTCAAATTTGTCCAGGGCGAAATTCACGCGGTCTCGCAGCGTGTTTTCCGGGACCAGCCGCGCCGGCTCATGCGGGTGTTCCTGTATGCGCAGCAGCGCGGACTGCGGCTGCATCCGGACCTGGCGCAACTGATTCGCAACCAGATCTCGCTGGCCGACCGCCAGTTTTTAAATGATCAACACGTGCGGGAAACGTTCCTGACGATCCTGGGGCAGCGGGGAAATGTTTCCAGAATTTTGAGGGCCATGCACGAGGTGGATTTGCTGGGCAAGTATGTTCCGGAATTTGGAAAGCTGACCTGCCTGGTGCAGCATGAGTTTTATCATCAGTACACCGCTGATGAGCACACCTTGATGTGCCTGGAGCAGCTGGACAGGATTTGGGAGGCCAAGACTCCTCCGTATGACGCGTATGCGCCGTTGTTTCAGAAACTGGAGAGGCCCTTCCTGCTCTACCTGGCATTGCTGCTGCATGACACCGGCAAACCGGCCGGGCACGGCAACCACTCCGCAGTCAGCGCGGAGCTGGCGTTGCGCGCGGCGCGGCGCCTGGGGCTGGACGGATCGGACACGCATACCCTGCGCGTGCTGGTCGAGAACCACCTGACCATGGCCAGCGTGTCGCAGCGTCGCGACATGGATGACCCGATGGTGATTCGGCAATTTGCCAAGCAGGTGCAAAGCGTTGAAACGCTGTCGTTGCTGACGTTGCTCACATTTGCCGATTCGCAGGCCACCAGCGATAAATTATGGAACGGTTTCAAGGATGCGCTGCTCTGGTCGCTGCAAAAGAAAACCCTGCCGCTGCTGGCCGGCGAAACGGAGTTCTTGCGCGTGGAAGAGCAGCAGCGCCAATTGCTCATGGATGAAGTGGACCGGCTGCTGGATGGCCACCTGGTTCCGGAAGAGGTGCAGGCCCATTTCGCCGCGCTGCCACCCCGCTATTTTCAAATCCATTCCGCCCGCGAGATCCACGATGACCTGTTGCTGACCCATCGTTTCATGCGGCTCCAAATCTCCGAAGAGGAAAGCCCGCTTATCCCGGTCGTCAACTGGCACAATGAACCTGATCGCGGATGCAACGCGGTCAAGGTATGCACGTGGGACCGGGCGGGGCTCTTCAGCAAAATCGCAGGATCCTTCAGCGCCGCGGGGTTGAACATTCTCAGCGCGCAGATCTTCACGCGCGCCGATGGCATTGTGCTCGACACGTTTTTCGTGACCGACGCGCGCACCGGCAACCTCGCTGACCGGGAGCAGCGGGATGAGTTTGAGAAGATCCTCAATCGCGTGTTAACGGATGGAGAGGTGGACTTTCAAGCGATGGTGCTGCGGCACAAGCTCACCCGGCCCTTGTACCAGGCGTATAGCGGCGAATGCATCCCCACGCGCGTGAGTTTCGACAACGAAGCCTCGGAGACCCGGACCGTGGTGGAAATAGAAACGGAGGATCGCCTGGGGCTGTTGTATGCGATTTCACAAGCGCTCAGCGAGGTGGAGCTCGACATTTCGGCGGCGAAAATTTGCACCGAAAGAGGCGCGGCGATTGATAGTTTTTACGTCCGGGAACTGGACGGCGGCAAAATCCTTCTGCCGGAACGGCAAAGCCTTATCGAACGAAAGCTGGTCCAGGCGATTCAGCGGCTTGAGGCCGTGCCGCTGGCCGCAGTGTAGCGAGGAGTGGGGACGGCTCGTCCCCAATGATTCCGAAGAACCCTCACCCCATCCCTCTCCCACACCCACTCCCGAACCCTCACCCGCC
>DASRKU010000049.1:0-7614 GCA_035648815.1 Verrucomicrobiia bacterium
AGCCGACAATCTGGACCTTGTGGACGCGGGCGCGCTGGGAGAGTCGCTCGGCCTGTTGCTTCGGATTGTTTTGCGCCTGGAGAAGAATCGAGTTTGCATCAATCAAAATCCAAAATGCGAGCCGCAGCTCGGGCGCCGGGGACTTTACCGAACCATGGGTGGGTTGAAGGACTCGCCGGAGCGGGAAATGGCCATGCTCTGGGTCCTGAACTTCTCCGATGGGAGCCATTCGTTGCTTGATATCGCGGAACGCTCGAGCCTAGATTTTGCCGTTCTCGAACAGGCTGCCGTGGCACTGGAGGAACATAACCTGCTGCGCCCGGCAGGCTGACCCGGACATTGCCCGAAGATTAAAGCAGGAATACCATGATTGTTTCCAAAGCAACACCGGGGGCTGCCGCCGAAGTTGGCGCGCCCAATGCCAGAGAGCCTGTCCAGCAGTGTCTCTGGTTATACGAACGGATGTCGCTGATCCGCCAGTTTGAAGAGCGCCTCAAATGGCTCGTCGAAACAGGGGCGCCCGTGGGGCCGGTGCATTTTTATATCGGGCAGGAAGCCGTCGCGGTTGGCGTCTGCGCGGCGCTGGAGGAGACCGATTGGGTGGCATCGACCCATCGCGGACACGGCCATTGCATCGCAAAAGGCGTGGAGGTCGCTCCCATGATGGCCGAACTGTTCGGCAAACTTTCCGGCACCAACCGCGGCAAAGGCGGTTCGATGCACATTACCGACATCACCAAACATATTTTGGGAGTGAATCCCATCAATGGGGCAGGAGTGGCCCACGCCGTCGGTGCAGCCCTGTCCGCCAAAGTCCGAAAGACCAAACAGGTCGCTGTCGCTTTCTTTGGAGAGGGCTCCGCGGGAGTCGGCACGGTCCATGAGTGCATGAACATGGCTGCGATTTGGAAACTGCCGCTCGTGTTCGTCTGCGAGAATAATGGTTACGCTCAAACGACGCCGGTCGAGTACGCCTGCGCTGTGGGGAAGATCGCGGATCGGGCGGCGGCTTACGGCATGCCGGGGGTAACCGTGGATGGACAGGATGTGTTTGCGGTGCTGCGGGCGGCTTCGGACGCAGTCGAGCGCGCCCGCTCGGGTGCCGGTCCCTCGTTGGTCGAGTGCATGACCTACCGCTATTTTGGGCACCATCAAAGCGACGACACCACCCGATATCGCCCGGCTGAAGAAGAGAAGGCGGCGAAGGGTCGTGATTGCCTCAAGGGATTTCGTGATCGGATGGCAAGTGAGGGGCCGCTAACGTTGGCGCAATTGGACGCAGTCGATCAAAAAAACAAGCTCCGCATGGATGAGGCCGTTGAGTTTGCCAAGTCAGGCCCGTTGCCTGAGGCCGCCGACCTCCACACCGACGTCTACGTGCCCGCCGAAAAATCTCCGTCATGAAAGAGTCCACGGCACTTCGGGAGCTGTCTTTCGGTCCGAGCATCAACGAGGCTCTTCGCCAGGAGATGCGGCGCGATCCGAATGTCATCGTGATGGGCGAGGATATCGCGGGCGCGGCCGGTCGCGCGCACCTGGGGTTTGTGGACGCCTGGGGAGGGCCCATGCGGGCGACGCGCGGATTGATCACGGAGTTTGGGCCCGAGCGGGTGATCGACACCCCGATTTCGGAAATGGGTTTTGTGGGAGCGGCGGTGGGAGCGGCCATGAGCGGGCTGCGGCCGGTGGTTGAGGTCATGTTCGTCGATCTGATTGGCATGTGCTACGACCAGATCATCAACCAGGCGGCGAAGATGCATTACATGATGGGCGGTCGCGTCAAGGTGCCCATGGTGATCCGAACGGCTTACGGAACGCGCGGCGACAAGAGAAGCTACGGCGGCGGGGCGGCGGCGCATCATTCGCAAACTCTCTATTCGGTTCTGGCCCACATTCCCGGGCTGAAAGTTGTGGTGCCCAGCACCGCTTACAACGCCAAAGGCCTCACGATCGCCGCTATTCGCGACGATGGCCCCGTTGTCGTGCTGGAACATAAATTCCTCGGCTTGCAGGCGAAGGGCCATGTGCCGGAAGAGCCTTATGTCGTGCCCATCGGAAAGGCCGCGATCGTTCGACCCGGCAAAGACGTTACCCTTTGCGGCGCGGGCCGGATGACCCATCTCTGCGTGGAGGCGGCGGACGCCCTGGCCAAAGATGGAATTGCCGCCGAAGTCATCGATCTGCTCACGCTCAATCCTCTCGATGAAGAGACGATTTTCGAATCCGTCCGCCGCACGCACCGGCTGGTTGTCGTCGACGAAGACACGCCGGTTTGTTCGATGGCGCGGGACATCGCCGCGCGCGTGGCGGAGAACGTGTTCGATTACCTGGACGCGCCCGTCAAAACCGTGACGGCTGCCGACACGCCGGTTCCTTTTTCCGCAGTCCTCGAAGCGATCTATACTCCGCGAGTTGAACAAATTCTCGAGGCTGTTCGACAACAGATGGGTTGAGACAAGCCATGGCCATACAAATTGTCATGCCGAGTTTTGGGATGTACACCGCGGAAGGGACGCTGGTGAACTGGCTCTATGCAAACGGCGCCCGTGTGAAAGAAGGCGAAACGGTTCTTGAGATTGAAACCGAGAAGGCGGTCAACCCCGTCATTTCTCCGGCGGATGGAATCCTCTACCAGGCTGCCGAAATTGGGGCCTTGATTAAAGAGCAGGGGCTGCTGGGTTACATTATGGCGGAAGGCGAACCTGCGCCTGCGATTCCGGGCGCCGCTCCCGCCCCAGCGAGTACCTGCAAGTCTGATCCGGCAAAGGCGCCAGGCGAACCGGGTGTGGCGGCGCCGGGCCGGGTGCGGGCAAGCCCTGCGGCGCGCAAACTGGCTCTCGAGAACAAAATCAATTTGGAAACCCTGGCTGGAAGCGGACCCGAGGGCCGCATCGTCGAGGCCGACGTCAAGGCGGCGATCAAAATCAAAACCGATCGCAGCACGCAAACCGGCGGCTCGGCGCCACTGAGCACCCTGCGGCGAACCATCGGCGAACGCCTTCGTCGATCCATCGACACCGCGGTATCGCTGACGATTACGCGCGAAGTCGAAGCCGGCGAACTCGTCAGGGCCCATAAGGTTTTGTCCGAGCAGATGAAGTGTTCCGTGCCGTATGACGCATTATTCATGAAGCTGCTGGCGGCCGCGCTCCGGGAGCATCCCTGCTCAAACGCGATCCTCGACAACAACACCTTGCGGCTCCTGGACGAGGTGGATATCTGTTTTGCGGTTAGCGTCTCCGAAGGCCTTGTCGTGCCGGTGGTGCGCAAGGTGGACACAACGCCGCTGGCGAAAATAGTCGATGAGATGAAGCGTCTGGCCAATCTGGCGCGGTCCAATTCGCTTCGATCGGAAGATCTGTCGGGCGGTTCATCCACGGTGAGCAACCTGGGCGCTTCCGGCGTTGATATCTTCACTCCCATTTTGAATCCGCCGCAATCCAGCATCCTCGGTGTTGGACGAATTGCCGAACGCCCCGTTGCGAGGGGAGGGGCTTTGTCGGCAGCATCAACTTGCTGGCTCAGCTTCACTTTCGATCATCGCGTCCTGGATGGCGTTCCAGCCGCGCGTGTGCTGGAATCCATTGCAAAAAGGATGACCGATCGGGAATACTTCGATAGCCTTGCATGATCGCTTTAAGCCTATGAAAACCATTAAGGAACTTCCCGTCGCGGATTTCGCCCGGCGGATTCGCCGCCATGTGATTGTGATGGCCAACCGCGCCAACGCATCGCACATCGCTTCGTGCCTGTCGGTGGCCGATATCCTGGCCGTGCTGTATGGCAGGATACTTCGGGTGGACCCTCAGTTGCCGCGCTGGCCCGACCGGGACCGGTTTATTCTGAGCAAGGGCCACGGCTGCGCGGCGCTTTACGCCGCCCTCGCCGAGTGCGGTTTTTTTCCTCTACAGACGCTCGAGACCTACTATCAAAACGGCACCATTCTTCCAGGTCACACCACACACAAGTTCACGCCCGGCGTGGAAGCGTCCACAGGTTCGCTGGGCCACGGACTGCCGATGGGCATCGGAATGGCCCTCGCCGCCAAACGCGATGGCAAGGCGCACCGGGTATTCGTTGTGCTCAGCGACGGGGAGTGCGATGAAGGTTCGAACTGGGAAGCTGCGTTGTTCGCGCCTCATCACAAACTGGACAACCTGACAATCATCGTGGACTACAACAAGATTCAGAGCCTTGGCAATGTCAAGGACGTGCTGGACCTGGATCCGCTGGCGGACAAATGGCGCGCTTTCGGCTGGGCCACACAGGAGTTGGATGGGCACGATGTGGCGAAGCTGGAGAAAGCATTGTCCGGAGTTCCCGAGCGTCCGGGCCGGCCCACCTGCATTGTGGCGCATACGATCAAAGGCAAAGGCGTCAGCTTTATGGAGAATAAATTGCAATATCACTACACGCCTCCGCGGGGCGAGGAACTGACGCGCGCGCTGGCCGAGGTGGGGGACGTATGAGAAACGCATTCCTGGACACACTCTTCGAGCTGGCCCAGCAGGACTCCCGGATCGTCTTTATCACCGGGGACCTTGGCTATCGGGTTGTTGAAAAGTTCATGGAGCAAAGGCCGCTGCAGTTCCTCAATGCAGGCGTGGCGGAACAGAACATGACCAGCCTGGCCGCAGGGATGGCCCTGAGCGGAAAAATTGTGTTCACTTACTCGATTGGCAACTTTCCAACCATGCGTTGCCTGGAACAAATCCGGAATGACGTTTGTTATCACGAGGCCAACGTAAAGATCGTCACCGTCGGCGGCGGATTCGCTTATGGTCCCATGGGAGTGACGCATCACGCCATTGAGGATCTTGCGGTGATGAGGGCCATCCCTGGCCTGACGATCGTTGCTCCAGGGGATCCGGTTGAGGCGCGTGCGGCGACGCGGGCGATTACTGCGCTTGCGGGGCCCTGTTATTTACGCCTCGGCAAGGCGGGCGAACCGACGGTGCATACGAACCCGATCGATTTTCAACTGGGCAAGGCCATACGCTTTCGCGAAGGGAAGGATCTGACGCTGATTTGCACAGGCGGCATGCTGCAGACGGCGGCGAAGGCGGCGGAGCGGCTGGCCGGGCAGGGCTTGCAGACTCGCGTGCTGAGCATGCACACACTCAAGCCGTTGGATGAAGCCGCTGTGCTTGCGGCGGCCCGTGAAACAGCCTGCATCGCCACCCTGGAGGAACACAGCATCAATGGCGGACTGGGCAGTGCCGTGGCGGAGGTGCTTGCGGAAGCAGCGGGCATCAAAGTGCCCTTCAAGCGGCTGGGCATGCCCCCGATTTTCTCTCCGCACATTGGATCGCAGGAATACATGCTGCAACAACATGGGCTGAACGAGGAAAGCGTTTCAAACGCATTGAAAACCCTTTGCCAACAACGCAGGTAACCAACACTTAACCTATGCAATCGAAACAGACGGCGGCTGTTCCTTCCCTATCTGACAAGCGGGTGCTGGTGACGGGCGCCAGCGGGTTTATTGGCGGCAATCTTTGCAACCGGCTGGCTGCGAATGGCGCCGAAGTCCACGCCGTCTCACGCACCACAAGCCGTGATCTGCCCGCCGCAGCTCGACCCTGGAACACGGACCTCAGCCGATACGACGATGTCAAACGGCTCTTTAACGAGATCAAGCCGTCGATCGTCTTTCATCTGGCAGGCTACGTCCAGGGCTCCAGGAACCTGGACCAGATCGGGCCCGCCATGACCGGCAACTTGACAACGGCGGTGAATATTTTGACCGCTGCCACCGAAGCGGGTTGCGAACGGATTTTGCTCACCGGCTCGCAGGACGAGCCGGATCCAGGGGAGGCGTGCGCCACCGAGTTTGTGCCCCCTTCACCGTATGCTGCCGCGAAGCTCGCCGGCAGCGCCTATGCCCGAATGTTCCACGCCCTGTACCAATGCCCGGTCACGATTGGACGGATCTTCATGGGCTATGGCCCGGCACAACGCGACCTCAAGAAATTATTGCCTTATGCAATTCTTTCGATCCTCCGCGGCGAAGCGCCCAAAATGGGTTCCGGCGCACGGCCAATGGATTGGGTTTACGTGGAAGATATCATCGACGGGATGTTGCTCATGGCCAAGGCGCCGAACGTGGTTGGCCATACGGTTCATCTCGGAACCGGAAATGTGCACACCGCGCGACAAGCGGTCGAGATGATCGTTCGGCTCATGGAAAGCCCGCTGACCCCCAGCTTCGGGGCCGTTGCCGATCGGCAGATGGAGAAGGTGCGATTTGCCAATGTCAAAGCGACGCAGGAGCGCCTCGGATGGCAGCCGGTGGTCGCGTTCGAGGACGGTTTGCGCAAAACCATTGCCTGGTACAAAGCCCAGGTTGCGTCGGGCGCCATCTCACGGGCCTGATCGCGCATCGCCGGAACGTTTTCCAGGAACGCTTCGTGTGTTATACTCGCTCATGTACACCCGGACTCGAATGCGGCTCGTGGTTCCATTGCTCGTCAGCATGGCAGTCTGCGCGTGCGCGATGGCCGGTCCGGTTTATCCGCTGAAGCAGAACGCCAACGGCCGCTTCCTGGTGGACCAGCACAACACACCATTCCTCATGCTCGGGGATGCGCCGCAGTCCTTGATTGTCAATTTGTCCGACACGGACGCGGCAAGTTACTTTCTGGACCGGCAACAGCACGGCTTCAACAGCCTTTGGGTGAATCTCCTTTGCACGACTTATACCGGCGGCCGACCGGACAGCAGCACCATCGGTGGAGTTGTGCCCTTTACCAACACGATCCCGGGCACGAGCTCTTACGATCTTTCCACCCCCAATCCGGACTATTTCGCCCACGCGGATCGGATGATCAAGCTGGCGGCGACCTATGGTTTGCAGATCATCCTCGACCCGATTGAAACGGGAGGCTACCTGGGCGTCATGCGCGACAACGGAACTGTCAAATGCCGCGCGTACGGACAATACGTTGGCAATCGATACAAAGGTTTTCCCAATATTCTCTGGATGAGTGGAAATGATTTCCAGAGTTGGCGGACGGCATCGGACGATGCGGTGGCGGTGGCGGTGGCGCAAGGGATACTGGATAATGACAGGAACCATCTGCACTCGGTTGAGTTGAACTACCTGGTGAGCAGTTCGCTGGATGACACCAACTGGGCTTCGATTGTGGGTTTGAACGCCGCCTACACCTACAGCCCGACGTACGCGGAGGTGCTGCATGCTTATGGGCAATCGAGCACAACACCGGTGTTCATGGTGGAAGCGAATTACGAATTTGAGACCAATCCCGCGACGGACGGGGGATCGGCCTTCAACCTGCGGCTGCAGGAGTATTGGACGCAATTGTCGGGAGGCTGCGGGCAGTTGTATGGGAACCATTACACATGGTCGTTTGTTCCAGGCTGGCAGGCGAAACTGGACACGACGGGGGTGACGCAGTTTGGGTATGTGAAGGCTTTATTCGAACCGCGGGCATGGTTCCAATTGATCCCGGACACCGGCCACGTGGTGGTGACGTCGGGGTATGGCAGCTTTTCCAGCAGCGGGAGCATCGATAGCAACGATTATGCGGCGGCGGCGGGCACGGGTGACGGAAGGCTGGTAATGGCCTACATGCCGACGCTGCGAACTTTGAC
>DASRKU010000050.1:0-7626 GCA_035648815.1 Verrucomicrobiia bacterium
ACATTAGTCGATTCAGCGCGCATGAAAAGGGTGATTCCACCCGCAAGCGCCAGCATCAGGGACGTTTTTGGGAATTTCATTCCGGGCTGATTATCAGAAATCCCGCTGAAAGGGAAATGAAACAAAAAATGTCCTTGCCAGCGGCTGCGGGTTTTCGACTATGGAAAGAACCTGACATTCGCAAAAATCCCATGACAACTTTCCAAACCGTTTTTCTGGCCTCGCTGATCCTTGCCGTGCCGGGGCTCGAAACCAAAGCCGGCCCTCCCGCCTCGAAGGAAACCATCAACACCCTGACTCCCGTGGAAAAGAGGCAAGGCTGGCGCCTGCTCTGGGACGGAACGGATACCAGCGGCTGGCGAAGCGCCAAATCGGAGGAATTTCCCAAAACGAGCTGGCGGATTCACGATGGGGAGTTGACGGTTGTGGCCAGCGGAAACGCCGAGGCCATGGCAGGGGGCGACATCATCACGCGCCAACGCTTCTCCGATTTCGAACTCAAAGTGGAATTCAAGACCTCGCCCGGATGCAACAGCGGCATCAAATACTTTGTGCATCCCAATCTCGATCCCATCACCGGCACGGGCGCGAAGGCTGCCACCGGCTCTGCCATTGGATATGAATATCAGATCCTGGACGATGCCCGGCATCCCGATGCGAAGCTTGGGCGCAACGGCAATCGAACCGTTGGATCTCTTTATGATTTGATCCCGGCCTCCACTGCGAAGAAGCCCAGCCCGATCGGCGAATGGAACACGGCGGAAATCGTCGTGCGCGGCAATCACCTCGAACATTGGCTGAACGGCCAGAAGATTCTGGATTGCGACCGCACGTCGCCGGAATTCCAGGATGCCTTTGCGCACAGCAAATTCAGGAACATGCCCGAATTCCCCAAGTGGACCAGCGGCCACATCCTCCTGCAGGAACACGGCAGCGAAGTCTCCTTTCGGAATATCAAAATCCGGGAGCTGAAGGAGTAGACGCGTTTCCGAGCGCCAGCGGCGCGGCATAACTGTGTTGCTCTAACAAAAAAGGGAGAAAAAACCCTCACCCTAACCCTCTCCCATCCGATGGGAGAGGGAACAGGAGCCGACGCTTTGGATCGAATTCCCGCTACAGTTTGCAACCAACGCGTCAACACGTCCTCCCTCTCCCATCGGATGGGAGAGGGCAGGGGTGAGGGTTGCTTCTAGCTTTTGATTTGGGCAACACGCCCTCAACATACTAACCTCCGAGTGACCCGGGATCGCTCACGTCGCCTTTGTTGAAATCGACGTATTTCTCCGTCAGGTCCGCGGCATACATCAACGCGCTGGAACGACCCAGGTTCAAATGGATGTGCAAATCGAACTCGGGCCTCGCCACTGCGGCGCAGAGTTGCCGGAATGTCGCCTGCGTCGGTTGGCCCGCTTTCAGGCTCCACAAAATTCTTTCGCTGCCCGGCGCGCTGTAGCCAATGTCGACCCTGTTTTCGATCACTCGTGCGGCGCTGTATCCGACAGCGTCGATGATCCGGCCCCAATTCGGATCGCCGCCATGCCAGCTCGTCTTCACCAGAGCGCTGTTGGACACGGCCCGCGCCGCCGCGTCCGCATCGGCAAAGGACCTTGCGCCGGCAACGCGCACGGTCACAAACCTGGAAGCACCTTCCCCGTCGCGCACGATCATTTTCGCAAGCTCCAAAGTTACGTGATTCAGCGCGCCTTGAAACGTCGACAGCCCGCGCGCCTGCGTCGTCAATTCTGCGTTGCCCGCCAAACCATTGGCCAGCACGAGCACCGTGTCATTCGTGCTCATGTCTCCGTCCACGGTGATCCGGTTGAAACTTTCGGCCACGGCATCGCGAAGGCACTGTTGCAGGGCCGTCGCTGAAATGGCGGCGTCGGTGGTCAGAAAGCACAGCATGGTGGCGTGCAAGGGCGCGGCGGCGGGGCGACGCCCATTGAGGCTCATGCCGGGTTGAATCATGCCGGCGCCTTTGCAGATGCCTCCGATCCGCGCCGTTTTGCCGCCGAGAACAAACTCCACCGCGATTTGCTTCAGACGCGTGTCACTGGTCGTGATGGCTTCGGCGGCGCTGGATGCATGCCACGCAGTCGCTCCCAGGTTTACACCCGCATCGATGATTCCCGCGCGCACTTGATCCATCGGCAGCGGAACACCGATCCGCCCGGTGGACCCGGCGAGCACACTGCCTGCCGGCACGTCGAGCGCTCGTTCCGTGAATCGAACCATCTCCAAAGCATCGGCCAATCCCCGCCTGCCTGTGCACGCGTTGGCATTTCCGGAGTTCGCCACGATGGCCCGGGCGGTGCCTTTTTTGACGCGCGGCATGCAGATCTTCACAGGCGCGGCGCAGACCTGGTTCGTGGTGAACATGCCCGCCACCGCCGCCGCCGTGTCGGAAACAATCAACGCCAGGTCCGGCTTCCCGCCTTTCTCCGATCCCTTGCCTGTCCCCAGACGCTTGATATCGCAAAAAACTCCCGCCGCGCGGAATCCCTGCGGAGCGACAACCGAGCCGGAGACAATTTTTAATTTCTGTTTCATGGTCGAACAACGAATCGCATTTATCTATTTCGATCCGGCCTCAAGGTAAAGCACAGGTTTTAACCACGGATGGACACGGATAAGAAGAGGCCTGGTAGAAACGGCGCTGCTGCGCCGTTAGCGCCGCGTAGCAGCGGCGCAACGTGAGGCGCGATGCACACAAGGGATCGGCATTTGTTCCGGCCGCTGAACGCGGCCGGGGACATCGAGCACGATGTCCGCCACCTTGGGCTGCGCCGTGCGTCCGGCTGCGCGCAGCGCAGCCCTACCCTTTTATCCGTTTTGATCCGTGTCCATCCGTGTCCATCCGTGGTTATCAGTTCTTCATAGCGTCAATTTCCAACCTGACCATGCACACGTGGGCGCGTCCGCCGCGATCCAGCGGGTGCCTGGCAACGTAGCGCGAAGCTACGGCCGCGATGAAGTCCTCGCGCATCTGCTCCGGGACACGCTGGATGTATGGATGCCAGGTCGTCCGCAGCCACGCTGCAAGGCCTGCCGCGCCCGCAAGCGCCATGTCTTTGTCCGCCAGCCGAATCTCGCGGGCGGTGAAGCCAAACCAGGGCAGCCACAGCTCATACGCGGCCGGGGTAAAAAAAAAGTATGGCTTTTCAATCTTTCGGAAGAACGGACGCCATGGCTTGAGCCGCATCTCGGCGCGGAACGAGACGAAAACGTCGTGGGCATTTCCCTTTCCGCCGCACGAAACGAGCAGCCTGCCGCCCGGGCGCAAGCAACGCGAGGCGCCCTGCAGGAATGCCCGGTGATCGTCCACCCAGTGCAACGCGGCATTGGAAAACACAATATCGAAGACGGAGGGCAGGCGGATTTCCCGCGCATCCATCACACGAAACTGAAGGTTGGGAAGCGTCCTGGCCGGGAAAGCCGCGCGGGCAAACCGGATCATTTGCGGGGAGGCATCGATCCCGGTAACCGATCCGCCGGGCAGAGCGCGCGCCAATTCGGCGCTGATTTTGCCATCGCCGCAACCCAAATCGAGAATGCGTTCGCTGCCCGCGAGGGAGAGCTTGGAAATAAGTTCCCGGGCCCAGGCGAGTTGGGAGGCGGAATTGGCGGCGTACGCGGCGGCATCCCATTCGAAGCCTCTGGACGCGCGCAGCGCGTCCCCACCACTATCCGTTGCCGGATGCTCCCTGCCGCTGCCCGTTGCTGGAGGCGCCGGTGTCACTGGCCGATGGTCAAGTCGAGCTGCAATGCGGCGAAATCCTTGCGCACGAACCGCAGGACAGGTTCGTCGAGATGCTCTGCGACGGATATTTGCAGATTGGAATTCATGCGGGCCGCTGCCGATCCGCAATCTACAGCAACCCGGCGGTTTCGGGAAAACCGCAGACGATGTTCATGCTTTGCACAGCCTGGCCGCCGGCGCCTTTGACGAGATTGTCCTCGGCGCTCACGACGATGAGCCGGCCTGTGCGCGGGTCCAGACGCCACGCGATTTCGATGACATTTGTGCCGACGACGTTCTTGGTGTCGGGCAGCTCGTTGTTTTCGAGGAGGCGCACGAAAGGCTCATTGCCGTAGGCCTTTTGGTAGGCGGCGGCGATTTCCTGCTGGTATGCGGGCAATCCCTGCGTTTCGGAGAAGAGCCGTCCGGGCGTGAGGTAAAGCGTGGTGAGGATCCCGCGGTTCACCGGGACGAGGTGAGGTGTGAACTGCACCGTGACTTGCTCGCCTGCGGCGAAGGACAGTTCCTGTTCGATTTCGGAAATGTGCCTGTGTTTGGGAATGCCGTAGGCGCGGAGGCTTTCATTGCATTCAACGAACAGGTAGCCCGTTTCGGCCTTCCGCCCCGCTCCGCTGATTCCGCTGAGGGAATCCGCGATGATGCCGGCGGGTTTGACAAGCCCGGCCTCCAGCAACGGAACGACCGGAAGCAGGATGCTGGTCGGGTAGCACCCCGGCGAGGCAATGAGCGTGGCTTTTTTGATTTCAGCGCGGCGAAGCTCCGGCAGCCCGTAGACAGCCTGGCCGAGCAATTCGGGCGCGGGATGATCGTGCCCGTAAAAGTCGCGATACACCGATGCGCTCTTCAATCGAAAATCCGCGCTCAGATCGATGACGATGCAACCGGCCTGCAGGAGCGGTGTCGCGTACTCCGCGGCGACGCCGTGCGGCAATGCGAGGAACACCACGTCGGCCTGCTTGGCGAGGACCTCGATTTTGGGCTCGGTGAACCGGAGGGTTTTGGACTTCGGATTTCCGGCGAGCTTCGGGAGCACCTCGGCGACCGTGCTGCCCGCGTGCTGGCGGGAAGTCACGGCGATGAGGTCCGTGTGCGGATGGCGGAGCAGCAGCCGGACGAGTTCTTCTCCCGAATAGCCTGCGGCGCCGACGATGGCGATTCTGCGATTATTCATATGAAAATTGCTTTGCTCTGCGGTAGGGCTGCGCTGCCGCGCAGCCGGACGCACACAGTGCGCCCCTACCTGCCTTGAGCCCTTTTGCCGCTCAATTGCACATTATTGACGCATGGAGTGGCGGGGAAATGCAATCTTCAATTGGAGGCAACCGCCGTTCCGTGCGTGGCCAACAAAAAACCCCGCCGGATTGAACCAGCGGGGTTTCCAAAATTCCAGTTCGATTAACGTTTGCTGTACTGGAAACGTTTGCGAGCGCCCGGCTGGCCGTATTTTTTGCGCTCACGCATGCGGGGATCGCGGGTGAGAAGGCCTTCGGCTTTCAGCGAAGGCCGCAGGGCCGCATCCACCGTGAGCAGCGCCCGGGCGATTCCATGCCGCACCGCGCCGGCCTGGCCGCAAGGGCCTCCGCCGGTGACTTTGATGCGAACGTCGAACTTCTCGGCTGTGCCGGTGAGGGTCAGCGGCTGCACCGCGGTCATTCTCAGCGAATCCACGGGAAAGTAATTGTCAAAAGCCCGGCCATTGACGGTGATTTTGCCGGTGCCGCTTGTCAGCCGCACCCGCGCGACGGCGGTTTTGCGCCGGCCGGTGCCCAGGAATTCAGGAGTTTTTTCTTCAGCCATAGGAAAAAGGGATGAGGCAGTGTTTACCGGGCCACCAGCGTCGCGGGCTGCTGCGCCGCATGGGGATGTTCTTTGCCCTTATACACTTTGAGTTTGGTCAGCAGCACTCGCCCCAGGCGGTTCTTGGGAATCATGCCTCGAACGGCGTGATGAATGAGCTTTTCAGGCTGGCGCGCCCGTATTTCAGCAACCGTCCTGAATCTCTCGCCGCCTTTCCAGCCCGAATAAGACATGAAGGTTTTGTTCGTCTCCTTCTTGCCTGTCAGCCGGACCTTCTCGGCATTGACCACCACGACGAAATCACCGGCGTCCAGATGGGGGGTGTAAACCGGTTTATTCTTGCCGCGCAAGATGTTCGCCACCTGCTCGGCAAGGCGGCCCAGGACAACGCCGTCGGCATCAATAACATGCCATTTGCGCTCGTCCAAATTCACTTTTGGCAAATGCGTTTTCATCTAAATCCAAATCAAAGGAGTGCAGAAAGTACCAGACGAGCAAGCCAAGTCAACAGCGTTTTCACCTTTTACATTTGTCTTTCGGGCCAAATAGCATTACAGAAAGCCCGTCCGGCATGAATCCAATCAGCCCCTTGGTCCGCACGCCCAGCCGCCGCATCGCCCTCCTTGCGGTCGCTGTGCTCGCGCTGGACCAGTGCACCAAAGCCATCGTGCTGCGCTTCATGGGCTACGCCGAAGAACGCATCGTCATCCCCGGCTTCTTCAAATTCGTCCATTGGCAGAATACCGGGGCCGCCTGGAGCCTCTTCCGCGGCAACAACGCCCTGCTCGCCATCGTCGCCCTGGCCGCCCTCCTCATCCTCTTTCTCAGCCGGCGCCATTTCGATTCCCGCACCCTCCTGGGCCAGGTCGCCTTCGGATTGATCATCGGCGGCATCATGGGCAACCTCGTCGATCGCCTCGCCCGCCAGCACGTCATCGACTTCATCTATTTTTACCTCCAACAACGCGGCGGCAACGAAATCGGCTTCCCCGCCTTCAATGTCGCCGATACCGCCATCTGCACCGGTGTCGGCCTGATTTTCCTGCTGACCCTGAAGAATGACCGCGACGCCAAATCTGCCGAACCCTCGGCATCCGGCTAGGAGGCCGCGCCCCAGCCGACGCTTCAGGCATCACTCAGTCCCGTGTCCACACGCACCGAAGTTCTCACGATAGACAAGACGCTTCTTTCGGAGCGGCTGGACACGTATTTGCGGTCCAGGCTTCCGGCGGTGTCGCGGGGGGCGATTCAGCGCCTGATCGAGGATGGCAACATTCGGGTCGATGGCCGGGAGGTGAAGCCGACGCACAAGCCGCGAGCGGGGGAACAGGTGCAGATCGAGTGGCCCGAAGCCCGGCCTGCCAACGCGCAACCCGAATCCATTCCGTTCGAAGTCTTGTATGAAGACCCGGTGTTGCTGGTGTTGAACAAGCCTTCGGGGTTGGTGGTGCACCCGGCAGCCGGGCACGAGGAGCATACTCTCGTCAACGCCCTGCTGCACCATTGCGCCGGCCAATTAAGCGGCATCGGCGGCGTCAGCCGGCCCGGGATCGTCCACCGCCTGGACAAGGAAACCAGCGGGTGCATGGTGGTGGCCAAAACCGACGAGGCCCACGTCGCGCTTTCATCCCAATTCGCCGGGCGCAAGGTGCAGAAACTCTATCATGCCCTGGTCTGCGGCGAACTGCGGCGCGATCATGGCACGATTTGCGCCGCCATTGCGCGGCACCCCTCGCATCGCAAACGAATGGCGGTTCGCGATGAAAACGGGCGGGAGGCCAAAACCGAGTATCGCGTGCTGGAAAGGCTGCGGGCCTCAACCCTGGTGGAAGCTTCCCTGCACACCGGCCGAACACACCAGGTCCGAGTCCATTTTCAATTCCTGGGCTTCCCCGTCATGGGCGACGTGACCTATGGTCAGCGGCAGAACCTAAGACTGCAGGATCTGCTCGGCTTTGGAGCGCCCCGAGTGATGCTCCATGCGTTTCAACTCGCATTCATCCACCCGCACACAGGGGTCCGAATGACCTTCCAGGCGCCGCGTCCGCCCGATTTTGAAGATCTGCTCA
>DASRKU010000051.1:0-10984 GCA_035648815.1 Verrucomicrobiia bacterium
GCGCTAAAGCGCACGCACTCCATGTGCTGGCGCGTCCGTCATGTGCGCATTTGATTGTTGCATGCGGATGTCTTATCCCACCTTTTGTTCCAGGTGGGACAAAAGGTGGACGTGCCTTTTCCGAAACAATTTTCCATTATTACATGCGAGTGGGATACCGAAATTGACATCGCCCGTGCGGGTTTGACAAAGGACCTGTAGCCTCTGAACTGGCTGGGGCGGCTACTCCTGGGGATAGACCAGGAGCCGGTCGTGCACGAGGACGATCAGATCGTTCTTGCCGTGACCGGTCACGTCGGCGACCGCGGCTTCCCTGGGCTCGGGAAAGTCGCTCCGGCGGCTCCGGAAGGTGCGTTCTTCAAAAACTTTCCATCGGTTAGCTGGCACCAGCTTGTGATTCGCGTTGAAGATCACCAGGTCGAGATAGTTCTTGGCGGTTTCCAGAAAAACCAGATCTTTGCGGCCGTCGTTATTCAGATCGCCGGAGACAACATCGTTGAGGTATCCATCCTTGATTGGAGTTTCGTAGCCGTCGAGCTCCGTCAATTCCCAGACAGGCCCGCTCAGCGGCAGCCAGGCGACAGTATTGAGGCCGAGAAGAGCGACGCCGTTGGGGCTCCTGCCGCCCAGGCACACAGGTTCCAAACTGGAGAACCCGGAGACGGGCAACTCAATATTATGAAGGACGCGCCACACGCCATTCGTGTCCCGCTCGCAAAAAGTCAATGCTTTGTGCTCGGCATCCAGGAGGAAAAGGGACGGGACCTGGTTCGTGCCGTTTCGGATTGAGGCGGCGCCCACAAGGCGCGAGTCGCGCGAGGCGCCGTTAATCTGCTCCTTCACCTTGAACGTCCAGCCTCCCTTGTTCGTGGAGCTTTGAAGAGACGCGTCCGATTGCAGGGTGACCGCGCGAAGAAAGTTCTTTTGCGGAAGAAGCAATTCGGGTTTGCCGTCGCCATCCACATCCAGGGCGCTGCACCAGGGCTGCTCGATCGCGCCGCCGGGCATTTCAACGTCCAACTCTTCAAAATCCTTCCCGGGCACCTGGCGCAGGATTTTGACCTTTTCGTAAGGGATTAAAATCACCAGGTCCGCCGCCCCGTCCTGATCCACGTCCTGAAACGCCATGGCCGAAGGATTGGATTTAAAAGAATCGCTGAGCTTCTGGACTCTGCTCTTCCCGTCCGGCGAGCGGGTGAATAGAGAGCGTTTGCCGTCCTGGTCAACGATGACTGCCAGGGTGGGTTTAGCGCCCGGTCGAAGCGCCCCTACCGCCATGGCGAGCGGCTTGCCCTCCAGGGGAATCAGGGTTGGAAAGGGCAACCCCTGCTTGTCATCGATTCGGGAGACGCCGATCTGCCGCTCATCGGGGCTGAGCATGAAAATTTCCGCTTTCCCATCATTGTCCCAGTCCGCCACCGCCAAATCGGTAATCCCAGCGAGTGTGGGGAACGTCTTCGCCGTGGCCAGCGAACCGTCTTTCTGCTGGAACGAGACGGAGATCTGGCCGCTTTCAGGTTCTGCAACCAGCAAATCAGGCAGACCGTCGCCGTTGACATCGGCCCATAACATACCCCGTTTTGCCTTGTCGGTTTTGTTGAGCGGCAAAACCTGCAATTGACCCTGCTTCAAATCGCCGGAGAGCGCCGGCGCGGGTTTGAGTTCAAATTGAGAAATCTGCGCCCGGCCCGAATTCTGAGCAATTGTCATCACTTGAACTTTCGAGTTCAACTCCAGGTTGTCGGCCCAGTACGACCGGATGGGAGGCATGCTGAAATACAGTTCCGGCCCCAGTTCACCGTCGGACTTCTGCAAACGAAACCGGAAGGGATACCGATCCTCCCAATTCACCAGGAGCAAATCGCTCCGCCCGTCGCCATCGACGTCCAGAACCTGCACGGATTTGACACTTCCCGAAAATGGAATTTTTTGCGGCTCGCCCAGGGTATGATCCTCTTTTTGCGGCAGAAAATAGACGCAGTTCTCGCCGAGAACAACCAGGTCCATAAGGCCATCCCCATTCAGATCCCCGGCCGCAATAGCATTGGGAGATAACTGCCCATCGTCGATTTGCCACCGTTTGGGCGCCGTCCAGAGGTTCGAACCCAGGTTGTATTGGACCACGAGTTCCTTGGGTTCGCCGTAATACGCAATGTCGGGCCGGTGATCGGAATTGAAATCGGCAACCACGAGCGATGAAATCCTTTTTTCCGACGCGATGGACTCGATGCGAAAGCGGCTGTCCGGAGGCAGTTCATTGACCTCGCGCCGAAGCTCATCGGCCCGGGGCGGGATGATGTTGGTCTTGCCGGTCTGGTTATACAGAATGTTTATTTTGGACCGCGCGTTGTTCACGACGAGAATATCGTTGCGGCCATCCATGTCGAAATCGGCCACGTGAAGCTGGCTGATTCCGTTGTCGACGGGAAAGATTTCCGGACCCGAAAAACCGAATGTGTTTGTGTCAGACGCCGCGATGGCGGCCAAGCTCGCGGAGATTCCAAAGGCGAGCCCGACTATCAATATTTTGACGGAGCGGATCATTGAAACTCAGAAGGTGCCATCGTTGGCAAGCGTTGGCGAGTTGGAATTGTGCTGCCCGGGGGGCGAGGGTGCATTCACTTTTTTGGGTAGCGCGGCCCAGGCTCCTAATCTTAATCTTTCTCTTAATCCTAATCTGGCTGGTGGGCTTAATTAGGGCTAATTCCTATTACCGGATGCACGAAGGAGATTAGGATTAAGATGAGGATTAGGATTAAGAGGGACCACCAAAGAAGTGAACTGCGCCCGGCGGCGGCGCCGTTCTATGCGGGCGCCGAGGCGGGCGGGAGGAATCGATTGCGGCCCTGACGCCGAGCTCAGGAATTCACCGAGGAAACGGGGTGGGCAGTTTGCCCCGCAATTTCCTCTTCGGCCCTTCGTAAAGCGATCTTCAGTTGATTGGTGTCAACCGGTTTGGATAAATAATCGTTCATACCTGTCGCCAGGCATAGCTCGCGATCGCCCGTCATGGCATGAGCCGTCATGGCAATAATGCGGCAGGGAGGCAGGTTTTGTTCGGCTTCCATCTCCCGGATTTTCCGGGTGGCTTCGTAACCGTCCATCTGCGGCATCTGACAATCCATGAGGATGATCCGGTATTTGTTTCGCTGCCACACCTCGACAGCTTCCTGGCCGTTGGCGGCGACGTCCACAGAGTAGCCGATTTTTTTCAATTGCTTGACGGCGACCATCTGGTTGATTTGGTTGTCTTCGGCAAGCAGGATGAGGGACAAGGGACCATCTGCGCCGGCGGCGGCTGGTTTTGCGGCGGCCAGTTCGGAGCCGTTGGTTCCGGTTTGGGTGGCCGACAGGCCGCGCGCGGTTTGCATTCCGACTTTGACGGTGAAGGTAAACACGGAGCCTTTGCCGGGGCTGCTGGAGACCTGGATGGAGCCGCCCATCATTTCCACGAGTTTGCGGCAGATTGCCAGCCCCAACCCGGTGCCCCCGAAGCGGCGCGTGGTCGAAGAGTCCGCCTGGGCGAAGGACTGGAAAAGTTTGTTCTGCGCTGCCTCGGACATGCCGATCCCGGTGTCGGAAACCGTAAATCGCAATTCGACCTGCTGCTGTGTTTCGGCGGCCTGGGTCACTTTCAGCGAAACCTCTCCTCGATCCGTGAACTTCACCGCGTTGCCCAGGAGGTTCAGGAGAATCTGGCGCATCCGGATGGGATCGCCGACCAGTCGAGTTTGTGTCTTGGGCTCAATTTGAGCGCCAAGGGCCAATCCTTTTTCGCGCGCCCTGGGCGCCAGGAGGTCCATCGTGTTTTTCACGATTTCCTGGAGATCGAAATCAATGGTTTCGAAATTCATTTTCCCCGCTTCGATCTTTGAGAAATCCAGAATGTCGTTGATGATGCAGAGCAGGGCATCGGCGCTGATTTTGATGGTTTGGCAGAAATCGCGTTGCTCCTGGGTGAGGGGAGTTTCCATGAGCAGTTCTGACATGCCGATCACGCCGTTCATGGGTGTGCGGATTTCATGGCTCATGTTGGCAAGAAATTCGCCCTTGGCCCTGTTGGCGACGAGGGCGGCTTCGGCCAGTTTCTGAGCCTTTTCGGTGGCGAGCAGCAACTGCTGGTTGGCATTCGCCAGCTTGGCGTTCGTGTCCTCCAGCACAACCGTCCGCTCCAGAACCAGCTTCTCAAGATCGCCCAACCGGAGCTTGGCTTGCTGATAGAGCCGCCATTTTTCGCTGAGCGAAATGGCAAGCTGCAGCGCTTCAATATTGTCAAAGGGCTTCTTGAGGATGACCAGACGGTCCGAGTAGCCCAGCTTTTTCAAAATGTCCTCCCAGGAATAATCCGAATACGCCGTGCAGATCACCACCTGCAGATCGGAATACTTTTCCCAGATTTTGGCCGTCGTCTCGATCCCATCCCAGCCCGGGGGCATCCGCACATCCACAAAGGCCATGGTATAAGGCCGATTCTCGACGAGGCTGCGTTCGATCAATTCCAACCCTTCCTGGCCCTGGTATGCCGAGTCAATTTGAAAGGTCGGCAGCCCGTGCTTTGTTTCAGTTTCGCCAAACAACGCGGCTTCCATCGAATCCAGTTTTCCCGGTTCCCGAGTTCCCCCGAGGATCTTGCGAAAATCCTCATGGATGGATTTGTTGTCGTCGATGACCAGAATTCGGCTAGATTTTTCCTGAAAGGAATTCATTGTTTATTTCCCCAGGCTGCGGGCGTTGATGGTGAACATGGGTCGCGAGAAGGGTTCGAACCGATGGAGTCCATCGTTCCGTGTTTGAAAGCAGCACACAATTGGCCGTGGGTGTCCTGTTTTGAATAGCCACGGGCCTGCCGCAACAGCATTCGTTGTCCTGGACTGTGCATTTTAGAAACTTCGAAAAACCCTAAGCAGGACATATGCCCACGATGCTTTCGAATGCATTTGGAAAACACGGCTGGCAGGGCATTTATCTTTGGGAACACCGTCGATCGGCTCACACCCGCAAAGTGGCAGTACATGTCATCGGAGAGTGAGGGGTTTAAAAGAGGACGGGACAGCCGGAAGATTTCGGCTGTCCCGGGGCAGCGTCCGTAAGGGAGGCCACCGATTTGGTGAGACAGCGGTTCACGTCAAACAACCAACAAAGCACCCAATGCAATGTTAACGACAGGCCCCGCTGCCTGGTCTTTGGATACCCCAGAACGCTCCGGCAAGAACACACCTATCTTGTCATTCTTTTAACCGGAATTGCTTAAGAGAAAAGTCCATGGAGCAGGTGCATCTGTTGCGATGATTTGATCGCGCACTGCGGGGAGGGAATTCAACCATCAATGGACATGGATTTGCCAAAATACGCATCGGCGCTCTGAGGTGATGCGTCGCACAAGAGCAGTTTAGGCTGCGGGGTTGGGCCAATCCAAAGCGGCGCTGAAGCGCGCGCACTCCATGTGCTGGCGCGGGAACTGCCGGCCATGTCGAAGGCGGCCGCGTCAGGATGCGGCGGCAGACATCCGTTGTCGAAGCCTGGACATGTTTGTTTCGATGCGTTCGAAGTAGGGATTGGGCCCGTCGGGGTAAGGATCGTTGAGGAACCGGCAGAGGCCGCCAAAATCGCGGCTAAGCTTTGCCTGGACAAATTTTTTCCAGAACTCCGGAGTTTTTCTCACCAGCTCCTCGGCGCTGGAAAATCCGGCGATGAACTTTGCTTTCTTGCCGGAGAACTGCACGGCTTCGGCAAACTCGGAGTATAATATCGGCAGTTTTTCGACGTAATCCCCAGCCGCCATTTGCCCGAGCAGATCGGCTGTTCCGAGCCCGAATCCCAGAAGCTTTTCCGGTTCGCTCTGGAATGGAATCACGTTGAGGTTGGAGTCCACGCCAGTGCAATGAATCATGTTCTGCACCGCTTTAATGTCCGCAGCTTTGAATCCCTTTTCCTGGAGCAGATCGGATGCAAAGGCGGCGCTGCGGTCCACGTGGGTGACGGTGTACTTTGCGCCTGTCCCCTGAGGATCGGACCGCTTTTTCAGGTATCCGGTGTCGTGCAGCAGGATCGCCATCAATCCCAGTTGGCAGATCTGTTCGGAGAGTTGTGGCTGCGCTCCCGCCGCATGCCGGCCGCGCAGCAATCTGGCCATGCAAAGAGTGCCCTGCAACGTATGCTCAAAATCGTGATAGGGCGCGTCCACCGCCTGGTAATCCTTGTAGTGGCCTCCGAAACATTGCGCCGCCCAGCCAAACGCCCTCGGAACAAACGTCGCATCACCGCCGGCGTATATCGCCAGATACGCCGCCTGCACTTCCACCTCAACGGCTGTCGGATCCTTCGTGACAACGGGAGGATACATTCGCACGGCGAGTTTAAGGGGCGGCCCATTTGATTGCACGCACTTTGTAAACACTTGTCCGAACTCAATTTTTCGAGAATAACTACCGTATGTCCGCACACCCAGGATTCGGTTCCCACACCGACCCGACGTTTCAATCCAGGCCGCGGCCGACACGCGAAGTCGTCCGGCGCGTCGGCATTTACCTGCGACCCTACCGCCTCATGGTCGCCGGCACCATCGCGTGCGCCGTGCTCTCCCTGGCCTTTGCTTTTCTCTACCCCAAACTCACCAGGGTCATCATCGATGATGTCATTCGCCACAACCGGCACGACCTTCTCGCGCCGACGGCGCTTGGATTGATCGGCGCATTTCTTTTTCGCGAACTGTTCAACAGCCTGCGCATCCGCATCAATAACAGCCTCGAACAAAATGTCATTTTTGACATGCGCTGCGAAGTCTACGCGCGGCTCCAGCGCCTGCCCGTCACCTGGTTTGATCAGCGCGCGTCTGGCGACCTGATGACCCGGATCATCGAGGACGTCAATAATGTCGAGCGCCTGCTGATCGACGGGGTCGAGCAGGGCACGGTCGCGGTGCTGAGCATCGCCGGCGCGCTGGTGTTCATGTTCCTCTCCAGCCCGGCGCTGGCAATCGTGTCGTTATTTCCAGTCCCGTTCCTCGTCGGGGGCGCCCTGTGGTACACGCTGACGGCGCACAAACGGTACCGGCTCCAGCGCGAGGCAGCCAGCGCCATGAACGCCCTGCTCATGGACAACCTGCAAGGCATCCGGCAGATCAAGGCCTTCGGCCGTCAGGATCACGAAGATGCCCGGTTTGCAGGGCGCGCCGACGACTTGCGCAAAGGCTCCCTGGTCGTGATGCGCGCCTGGGCGTCGTACGGCCCGGCGATGCAATTTGTGGGAGCGCTGGGAATCGGGCTGGTGCTGTGGGTGGGCGGCGCGCAAGTGATGCACGGCAGGATGGACGTGGGCGAACTCGTGGCCTTCATGCTCTATGTGGGAATGTTTTTCTATGAACCGATTGGCCGGCTCCACGGCTTGAACCAGATGCTGCAATCGGCGCGCGCGGCCGCGGCAAGAGTTTTTGACATCCTGGACAGCGGGGCCGAGCGCCATGATCCCCGGCCGCCCCTGCGCAAACCTGTCCGGGGCGAAGTGGCTTACGAAAATGTCGCCTTCAGCTATTCGACCGGCGAGGAACGCGGCAAAACCCCTGAGACCGCCCGAAGAGAAGTGCTGCGCGGGATCAGCTTGCGAGCCAGCCCGGGAGAGATGGTGGCATTGGTCGGGCCGACCGGGGCAGGCAAATCCACATTGGTGAACCTGCTGCCCGCGTTCTATGAAGCCACTTCGGGCCGAATCCTCATCGACGGACAGGACGCCCAGTCCGTGTCGCTGGACTCGCTGCGGGAAAATATCAGCGTGGTAAGCCAGGAGGCTTTTTTATTCAACGGCACGGTCCGGGAGAATATTCTCTATGGCCGCCTCACCGCGACGGAGGAGGAACTCATCGCCGCGTCGCGCGCCGCCAATTGTCACGAGTTCATTTCGAAACTGCCGGACGGCTATTATTCGCGCGTCGGCGAACGCGGCGTGAAACTGAGCGTGGGCGAGAAGCAGCGCGTCAGCATCGCGCGCGCCTTGCTGAAAGACGCGCCGATCCTGGTGCTCGACGAGGCGACCGCCAGCGTGGACACCGTCACGGAGAAATTGATCCAGGAAGCTTTGGAACGCCTGATGGCCAACCGCACCAGCTTTGTGATCGCCCACCGGCTAAGCACGATCCGCAAAGCCGGCAAGATCCTCGTGATTCGCTCCGGGGAAATCGTGGAACAGGGCACGCACCAGGAATTGCTGGAGCGAAACGGGCTGTATGCGAAACTGGCGCGCATCCAGGGCACAACGTTCATCGAAGAGAGTTTTGAGAAGCTGGCCGAGGTGGAATGAGCACGGAGTGATAAGTGATATGAGCGAACTTGGAAAATTGCTGGTGATTGTTGGGATCGTGATCACCGCAGCCGGGATCCTCCTCTGGTCCGGCGTTGGAAGAGGGTGGCTGGGCCGCCTGCCGGGTGACATCCATTACACGCGCGGGAATTTCAGCTTTTATTTTCCCGTCGTCACATGCGTCGTGTTGAGCCTGCTGCTGACCTTCGTCTTGTGGCTGCTGCGGAAATGACTCGGTAGGGCCGCGCTGCGCGCGGCCACCATGTCCTCGCAATTCCACTTGCCAAACCGGGGGCGGCTCTTAGATTCGCTGCATGGAACAGTCGCAACTGATGCAGTACGTGCCGGTGTTGATGCTTTTCATCCTGGCCGTTGCGTTTTCCTCCGGCATGCTGGTGTTCTCCGTGATTCTCGGAAGATGGGCAAACCGTTCCCGGCTCAAACGCCAGTTCCCAAAAATCAAGAACACCGCCTATGAATGCGGGATGTTGCCGGTCGGGGAAGGTAGCACGCGGCTTTCGGTGAAATTCTATCTCGTGGCCATGCTGTTCATCCTCTTCGATATCGAAGTCGTTTTCCTCTATCCCTGGGCGGTGGTGTACCGGGACATGCTTCAGCAGAATGCCCCGCTGATTCTCGGCTCCATGGTTTCATTCCTGGTCATCCTGTTTGTCGGCTACATTTACGCCCTCAAACAACGGGCGTTCGATTGGAACCAATGATCAAATTCGGAACCAGCGGCTGGCGCGGAATCATCGCGCGCGACTTCACCTTTTCAAACGTCCGCCTCGCGACGCAGGCGATCGCGGAATACCTGGCCGGGACGGGAAACAACGGCACGCTCATCCTGGGTTACGACACACGTTTTCTTGGACGTGAATTTTCCCTTGCCGCGGCCGAGGTGCTTGCCAAAAATTCACTGACTCCACTGCTCTGCAATCGGGATACGCCAACCCCGGTGATTGCGCACACGATCCGCGTCCGAAAAGCCGCCGGTGGCATCAACATGACCGCCAGCCACAACCCGGCCGAATACCAGGGGCTGAAGTTTTCCACGTCCAACGGCGCGCCGGCCACCCCCGAAGTCACCCGGCAAATCGAAGCCAATGTCGAAAAGCTGGCCGGCCGTAATTGGTCTTTCAATGCCGCCGTCGTCGGCACTTACCCGTGCAAGACTTTCGATCCGCAGCCCGCATATTTTAAGCAGATCCGAAAACTCGTGGATTTTTCCGCGATCCGGCGTGCCAGGCTGAAAGTGGCCGTCGAGCTGATGTATGGCACTGGCCGGGGTTACCTGGACACGCTCCTGCGCGAGGCCAATGCGCGGGTCACGACTTTCCACGACGAAATCGATCCGCTCTTTGGAGGGCATCATCCGGAACCGAATGCCGAAGGCATGGCCGAGGTCAGCCGCTTCGTTCGGAGCGGAAAAGCGCAGTTGGGCCTCGGCCTCGACGGAGACGCCGACAGGTTTGGCATTGTGGACCAGGACGGCCGGTGGCTGACCCCCAACCAGGTGCTGGCGCTGGCGCTTTACCACCTCAAAAAAAATCGCGGCTGGACCGGCGCCGTGGTGCGGAGCGTTGTCACCAGCCACCAGGTCGACGCGGTGGCTCGCCTCCTCGGCGTGAAAGTCCATGAGACGCCCGTGGGATTCAAATACATCGGCGCGCTGATGGAGAGCGAGCCGATCATTGTCGGCGGCGAGGAATCCGGCGGCTTAAGCGTGAAGGGTCACGTTCCGGAGAAGGACGGCATCCTGGCTTGCCTGCTGATGGCGGAGCTGGTTGCGGCGGAGCGCCAGTCGCTGGGACGGACATTGAAGCAACTGGCAAAGCAAACGGGAGATTTTTATACCGACCGGATCAACGTGTCGATTCCGCCGGGGAAAAAGGAAGCGTTGCTCAAGAAGCTCGGGTCGGGTTTATCGAGCATCGGACCCTTTCGGGTGCAGAAGCTGGTCACCATGGACGGGTTCAAATTCATTCTTCCGGGCGACGAATGGGTGGCGTTGCGAGCGAGTGGCACCGAGCCCTTAATCCGTTGTTACGTGGAAGCCAGGTCGGCCGCGAACCTGGAGAAGCTTCGCAAGGCATGCCGGGCTTTGCTGACGCTGTTGTGATGAGTCCTCGATTGGGGGTTTCACCCCATACACGCGGGGGGAACTTTTATTAAGATCAACCCGCAATGTGATTGAGAGTGGCAATCACGCGGCTCCGGGTGGAGCCGCATTTTTTTGCAGCAGACCCATTCAGGGGAGCGCCGCGGCCTTCGGCAATCGCGCGAACGGCTTGTTCATCTCTTTTCATTCGTCGCTTTCGGTGTAATTTAAAGAAAATGGATCTGACCGACGCGACAAGCACCATAAGATTAGTTTGGCAATACAAGCCGGAGATTATCTGGCTGCTGGTGCTAGGCTCCGTGGTATTTTTATTCGTAGTCGTCGACACCTGGTCGCACAAGCGCCGCCGCCGCCGCAGAGAGCCTCCCCACAGGCACTGAGCCATACCCGGCTTCTGGCAGGCATTCTTCGTGGCGGTCGCGGTCTCCTAAGGAATTGGAACCGGAATCATCTTGATGGCTACAATCCCGGGAACAATTTCCTCCCTCCGCCCTCACATTTTAGAAGCAAGCCCGTTGAGCTTTGATTGAATGACCGCAGTGACCGCAGATCCTGATCGTCATCCTGCTT
>DASRKU010000052.1:0-3124 GCA_035648815.1 Verrucomicrobiia bacterium
ATTCCCAAGCGTTTGCCAAATCGACAACGCGCGCGGCTGTGGAAAATCCATGCGCCCAAACTTTTGAAATCGCCATCTGGATTGGCCGACATAAAGCCGGCTGCCGTCGTCTGACGTGGTGTAAAATGTGTAGAGCCCGTCCTCCGGAATATCAAGGAACCCCGTAAAGGCAACGCCGATATGTTCCTTGCCGCCCGCGACGCCGACATCGAACCCGCTCACCGTGCCGGATTCCAACGCAGTTAACTGGCTGAAGTCGGGAAGGACTTCGCCCTGGACAGGATAAGTGCGGTAATACAGGCCGAAGTTGGTTCCATTTTCGGCGGCAGTCGGAAAGAGTGACGACGCGGGAATTTTTTGGCGCGGGATTCCAGGACCCTCGTATTCGACTTCCAAAGCAAATTTTTCAACGCCGTTGAACCATTCGACCCGGATCGGTTGCGGGCCCCTGGTGAGATAAGCTGCTCCGGATTTCCGGACCATCGAATGGACCCCGTTGTTATCCACCACAGGCCCCTTGATACCGACTTTGAAGCCACCGGCACTCCGGGTAATGGTCCCGGTCCCCTCAATCCGGACGCGTTCGCCCGGAGAGAGGTTCTGGCCCGCCAGGTCGAGTTCAAGTTCTTCGGCGGCCGTGTCATCCTGGAGCACGATTCTTCCCTGAGGCACATTCGCCCACCAGAGGTTTCCCTCGAGGCGAATAGTATAGCCGACATCGGTTTTCTGGGCCGCAATCCTGCGCAGTTCAACCAGGTTGGTCACCAAAGGGGGGACATGGCCGGCGCCGTGCTCAGCCGCAGAAAGGAGCTGCGGCAAGAGAATGCCCGCCGCAAAAATCAAACAGCCACACACGAAGGGTTGACATGACCGGAAGAACACCGCTCGCATGAAAGCATCGTAAGACTGAACAACTCGCGCTTGCACCATCAATCTGCCAATTCCTCAAAAACCATACATTTGTGAGGCTGGCTGGGATTTCAAAACCATTTCGATACACGGCAAGTCTTCGGGCCGTGTGACCTTTGGATTGGGAGCGGCGCTCGGGACCAGGCTGACCTGCTGGCCGATCAATTCGCACGCGGCGGTGTCGTCCGTGACAAACAAGCGGCGGCGCCTCACTTCCAACAGCGCCCGCCGGATGACGTCCACATGAAAAGCCTGGGGCGTCTGCACCGACCAAAGCCGGGAGCGGTCCAGCGTGCGCTGGATCCATTTGCCATCTTCGGATTCCTTGATGGTATCCGTGACAGGCTGGGCCGCGACCGCTGCCCCGGTTTCGCGCGCCGCATTGATCGTCGCCTCAATCAGCGCTTCACTCGTGCACGGACGCGCAGCGTCCTGAATGGCCACCAGTTCCGCTTTGGCCGACACCGATTCAAGCCCGTTCCATACTGAATCCTGGCGTTCGGTCCCGCCGAGGACCAGTTGAAAGGGTTTCGTGGGGCGAAAGGCGGCGGCAAGCTTTTGAAATGCCGGCTGCATCCCATCGCGAATCACCAGCACGATCTCATCAATGCAGGGGGAGGCGTCAAATCGTTGCCAGGCGTGGACGACCACCGGTTTCCCGGCAAGCAGCAGAAAAAGTTTGTCCGTGTTCGGGCCCATCCGGGCGCCCTTGCCCGCGGCGACAATGATGGCGCTTGTCACGGCTGCAGGGTGCAGTTTTTCCACGGTGGGATCAAGCGGGAAGGGGGACCCTGTCTGGTCGAGCGTCGAGTGTCGAGTGTCGAGAGCCGTCAAAGAGCCGTCAAAGAGCCGTTGAACCGCTGAACTCTGCCAACCCTGCGGGTTGATCGGATGGGGACGAGCCGTCCACAACCCGGACGCTCGTCCTTCGCATTTCTCACCTCGCACTTCCTTTACCCTCTCACCTTTTTCAGTGGCCAACATGGCCGGATTCTGTTTCCTATCTCATATGAAAGAGTCCGGCCGCGCGCAGAGCGGGCCTACCGACCGCCGTTCATCCGAGGTCGACAACCTATGAAGTTTCGATGGTCAGTAGCGCCGGCCCAGCCGATGCTCGCGATGCAATTGGCGAAGGGGGCGGGCATCACGCAACTGCTCTCGCAATGCCTGCTCAATCGCGGTCTGAGCGTGCCGGAGCAAATCAGCGGATTCCTCCAACCGCGGCTCAAGCAGCTCGCCGACCCTTTCCTGCTGCCGGACATGGACCGTGCCGTCGACCGGTTGTTCCGGGCCCGGAGCGGCAACGAACCGGTCGTGATCTTTGGGGATTACGATGTGGATGGGGTCACATCCAGCGCCATTCTCCTGGAATCCCTGCGGGGGCTTGGCTGGAACGTGCAATGTTATTTGCCTCATCGCATGGAGGAAGGATACGGGCTGAGCAGGGACGCTTTGGAGACCTGCCTCAAGCGGCACCCGGCCCGCCTGCTGATTGCCGTCGACTGCGGGTCCACTTCCGTCGAATCCATTCAATGGTTGAACGGGCAAAATGTGGATGTGATCGTTCTGGATCATCACCAGGTGTCAAATCCGGCCCCGGAACCCGTGGCACTGGTCAATCCGCAGCGCGCTTTGGCGAACGGCCATGCTCCATTCACCGAATTGTGTTCTGCGGGGCTGGCTTTCAAACTGGCTCATGCGCTGGTCAAGCACGGCCGCGACACCGGTCTGGCCGGCGCCGCAGAGCTTGACGTGCGGCTGATGCTCGACCTGGTCGCGCTCGGCACCATCGCCGATGTCGTGCCGCTGAACGGGGAGAATCGAATCCTGGTGTCCGCCGGTCTGGAGCGTTTGAATGTGACGAAGCGGCCCGGGCTGATCGCGCTGAAACAGGTCGCCCAAATGGCCACGAAGATCGGAACCTACGAGGTGGGCTTTCAATTCGGCCCCCGGCTCAACGCGGCCGGGCGCCTGGAGAATGCCGAGGAGGCGCTGCAATTGTTGATGGCCCGCAACATGGATGAAGCCATGCCGCTGGCCCAGTCGCTGGACGCCAGCAACCGGGAGCGGCAAAAGATCGAACGCGGCATTCTCGAAACGGTGGTTGGCGACGTCCGCGCCAGGTTTAATGCCGAGACGGACTTTGTTATTATTGAAGGCCGGCTGCCCTGGCACATCGGAGTGGTTGAAATTGTCGCCTCGCGCGTGCTGCAGG
>DASRKU010000053.1:0-7041 GCA_035648815.1 Verrucomicrobiia bacterium
GTCGGTGATTGGTTCGGTGGCGTTCACCACGGTTTGCTGGATGACCACCGCGTTTCTCAGCGCGCCGACCAGCAGCGAACGGTTGATTTCATTTTACAGGAAAGTGCATCCCGCCGGGCCGGGGTGGACCAGGATCCGCAAGGAAGCCGGCGTGTCGGAGAGTGAAGCAGCGCTTTACGGCGATCACATGGGGATGGCGGCGCTGGGCTGGATTTCCGGCTGCCTGACAATCTGGTCTGCGCTCTTCGCGATCGGCAACTTCCTTTACGGCCGGCTCGCTTACGCGTTCACATTGAGCGCTCTGTTTGTGGCGAGCGGCCTGGTGTTGATTCATGTGGTCAACACGCTGTGGGACAAAAAACCGGGCGAAATAAAACAATAGCTGCCATTCCTTCATTTGTGAATACGATCATCATCGCAAGCCTCCTCACCATGATTGCCGCAAGCGGATTCGCAGCGGTACCCGCGATCATTCCCGCGCCGCAGAAAATGGAACTGGGCAAGGGATCATTTTTGCTCACCGCAAAGACGCGGATCGTCACGGATGCGGCGTCCCGGCAAACCGGTGAAGTCCTCGCGGCGCGCCTTGCCCAGGCTGCCGGAAGTGCTTTCTCTGTGAACCCAGAGGGTGCGGCAGGAGCGGCCATCACCAACACGATGTTGCTGACGACGACGGACGCCATAGCGGATTTGGGCGCTGAAGGTTACGAGCTTTCCGCCTCGCCGGACGCGGTCGTCATCCGCGCGCCCGGACAGGCGGGTCTCTTTTACGGCGTCCAGACGCTGCTGCAATTGTTGCCGCCCGAAATTTTTTCCTCGAACGTTGTCCGTGGCAAGGAATGGGAGATCCCGGCGGTTCGAATTGAGGACCGGCCCCGATTTCAGTGGCGCGGACTGATGCTCGATGTGAGCCGCCATTTTTTCACGGTCGGGGAAGTGGAGCGGTTGCTCGACGAAATGGCGTTGCACAAGTTGAATACCTTCCACTGGCATCTGACGGACGACCAGGGCTGGCGCATTGAAATCAAGAAATATCCGAAGCTGGTTCAAATCGGCGCATGGCGTCCGGGAACGGGTTTTGGCCTGAGCCCGCAGGCGAGCACGGCCTATGACACAGATGGCCGTTACGGAGGTTTCTACACGCAGGACGACATTCGCCAAGTGGTGAAATACGCGGCGGCGCGGCACATCACCATCGTGCCCGAAATTGAGATGCCCGGGCATGCGAGCGCGGCACTGGCCGCGTACCCGGAGTTCAGTTGCACGGGCGGACCATTTGAGCCGGGGATGACCGGCGGCGTATTTCATGGAATTTATTGCGCGGGCAATGACGCGACGTTCAAATTTCTCGACGACGTTCTGGCGGAGGTGGCGCCGTTGTTTCCGGGCAAATACATTCACATTGGCGGTGACGAGGTGCCGAAGAACACCTGGAAGGATTGCCCAAAATGCCAGGCGCGCATCCGGGCCGAGGGTTTGAAGAACGAGGAGGAATTGCAGAGTTACTTCATCCGGCGCGTCGAAAAGCTGGTGAAGGCGCACGGCCACGTGCTCATTGGCTGGAGCGAGATTTTGCAGGGCGGCCTCGCTGAGAACGCGGCAGTGATGGACTGGATCGGCGGCGGCGCCCAGGCGGCACGCAGCGGGCACGACGCGGTCATGACGCCGACGAGCTACTGTTACCTGGACAGTTTCCAGTCCACCAATCGCGTCAATGAACCTCGAGCCATCGGCGGATTCACGCCGCTCAAAAAAGTGTATTCGTTCGAGCCGATTCCGGTGGGCCTGGCCCCGGAATTTCAGCCACATATTCTCGGCGCGCAGGCCAATGTGTGGACCGAATACATTCCAAATTTCAGTCATGCGGAATACATGATCTTCCCTCGCGCATGCGCGCTGGCGGAGGTCATGTGGTCGCCAAAGGAAGCGCGCGATTGGGAGGATTTCACACGCCATCTGGCAACCCACGAACAACGGCTGGCGCAGCTAGGGGTAAATTTTCGGCGCAATAACGGATTGAACGCGGCGCAAAAAGCCCTGGTCGAATCTCCCGCCCCGCCATCGCCGGCGCGTGGCTCGAGGTGAGTCAGGGTAGGGCTGCGCTGCGCGCAGCCTGGCGTAGATCACAGAATGCATGGAGACAGGATGTGGTTTGACCATTATGGAAATTATCATTCAGCCCACGCCCGAAGCCGCGACCCGGCTGGCGGCGCGCATGATCGCCGGCTTGCTGCAACGCAAACCCAACGCGGTGCTCGGCCTGGCCACGGGCAGCACTCCCATTCCGCTTTACCGCGAACTGTCGGAAATGCGCTTCGATTGGCGGCAGGTGACGACGTTCAACCTCGACGAATACCTGGGCTTGCCAGCGGATAATGAAAAGTCGTTCCACTATTTCATGTGGGAGAACTTGTTCAAGCACGTGAACATCCCGCCTGCCAACACGCACATCCCCGACGGCTTAACCGCCGATGTGCCCAGTCACTGCGCGGATTACGAAGAGCGCATCCGGAAAGCCGGCGGCATCGACCTGCAATTGCTCAGCATCGGCTTGGACGGCCATATCGGCTTTAACGAGCCGACGTCGTCGCTGGCGTCGCGCACGCGGATCAAAACGATTGCGCCACAAACGCGGAAGGATAACGCGCGATTCTTCGGGTCCGAAGAGCGCGTGCCCAGGCATTGCATCACGATGGGAATCGGAACAATTCTCGAGGCTCGCCAATGTTTGCTCCTGGCGTTCGGGACGGCGAAAGCCCGCATCATAGCCGAAACGGTGGAAGGGCCGCTCGCAGCGAACAATCCCGCCTCAGCGCTCCAAATGCACGCCAATGCGATATTCTGCCTTGACGAGAAAGCGGCGCAATTGTTGAAGCGCGCGGTTTATTATCGCTGGGTTTATGACAACAAGCCCGCGTGGCAGAGGCATTGAACCACGAATTGTGTAACCACGAAACACACGAACTACACGAAAATCCGGAGAACACAGAGATGCTTCTAAAGTGGTGCGCTTCGGCGCCGTTATGGCAGGACGCACAATGTGTCGTCCTGCCAAGCTTGCTTCACTCGCTACGCGGCTTTCTTTGTTTGGTCCCTGAGCATGATGCCCAGTAATCCATCCACCAGGCCGGTGTTGGCATTGCCGCTGTTGACGGCGACGTCGGGCACGATGCGCACGTTGCGTTCCCCGATGATCTGCATCAGTTGCATCACGGTGTAGCCCTGGGCACCGATTGATTCGACCCCCGCGCGATAAGCCTGCGCTTTCGCATCGCCCGTGGCGCGGATGGCTTTGGCTTCACCCAATGCGCGAAGGCGTGTGGACTCGGCTTCGCCCGTCGCATGCTTCACGCTGGCGTTGGCTTTCAACTCGGCGATGTTCACGCCTTGTTCGGCCCCGACCACTTGTTGCTGGATATCAGCGAGGGAGGTTTGACGCACAAGTTGCTGCCGCTGTTCCTGGGCGGCTCGTTGCGTCTCGTAGGTCTTGCGTTGTTCCTCGGCAATTTTCCGCTCGGTTTGAGTGGTCATCAATTCCGCCGGCGGGTTGATGTCTCCGATCAGCGTGTCGATGGCCTGCACGTCATAGGCGCCCAGAGCGGTGCGGATGTGTTCCGCCGCATCGGCCTGCCGCTGGCTGCGCGCGCCCAGGAAGTCCAGCACGGTGAAGTCCTGCGCGGAATTGCGGAAATAGTTTCCGACAATCGGTTGCAGCACGTGATCCACGAGGTTTTGCATCGACCCGACGCGACTGATCACCTTCGGCGCATCCAGAGCGCCGACGTGGATGATCTGCGACACGTCGAGGTTGAACGCAAAGCCATCCTTGGATCGTACGGTGATGGATTGCAGCTTCGAGTCGTAATTGTGCGCTTCGGTGCGATTTGCCCAGTTCAATACGATGTTCGTGGTCGGCACGAGTTCGACTTTCATCACGCGCGCATTAAGCGGATGTTTGCCCGGGTAAAGCGGGGTGATCCACACGCTTTTGTGCCCGGCGTTCACGAGATCACCGTGCTTGAAGTTCACACCGCTGACGTCTTCGTGCGCCTTGCCGACAAACGAAATAACGACGCCCACGTAGCCGATTGGAATCTGAACCATCGGCACCTGTTCGACCTGGACGAACCACGGATTCAGGTTCCATGCGCCTGATAACAGGATGTGTTCCTGCAAACCGCGGCTGCCGCCACCGTCCAGGAACGCCTGCGCGTTTTGAAAGCTGTCGTGGCCCGGGATTGCTGGCCCGGCAATCTCGCCTGCGGGAATGGGTTGACCGTCCAGCGTCGTAACGATCCCGACCATGTCGGACTCGACGCGATGCAGCAGGAGTTGCTCTGGCGACATTCCGTGTTCGGGCGCGGTCGTCGAAGTGATGACGGTGAACAAGGCGGTATTGATGCGGTAGGTGCCGCCTGTGAGGATTCCCAGTTGCCGGCCTTTCTCGCCGCCGTAGAGCAGAAACTTCTGCGCATCCTGGAAATTGTCGCACTGCACGCGTTTGCCGAGGATATGCTCCGCCGGCATCGGGGCGCCGTCTGCCGCCATGACCAGGGCAATCTCACCCTGTGCAACGACAGTGACCGGAGTTTTGATGATACGGTATTGCCACGGCCAATAGCCGTAATGCAATCCGGGTGCGAGCGTGTCGGCCTGGTAACCAGCTTCGCCGTCGAGCGCGAGCAGGTGCCCGGGTGGCAGGGATTTTTTGGCGAAACGCTTGATCACGATCCCGACCTGTCGTTCGCGGATGAGCACGGCGCCGGACGGAAGGAGCAGGAGCAATGTGCCCACCGCATACCAATAACAGGCGACGCCAAACCAGTTTCCACCGATTGCAAACAGGATGTTCGTCATCATAACCAACTCCGATGTGGTTGGATCACGGCGCGGGTTATCGCCGCGCCGGGACACAACGCGTTTGAGTGGGGAGACCGTGGGGATTTCGCTCAGCAAAATCCTAGAGGATCGCCCTTCCAGATGCCGGCGAGGTTAGCTGACGGGCTCGGTCCTGAAAGTGACCGCACCGATGGTTTGCCACCGGCGTAAGCCCCATCCTCGGTTTCCCGAGGGTTGGTTCCCCCGCGCCGGCTTGCAGGAAGACGAGCCGACTTAGGCTGCTACGAAAGGACTCTCTCAAATATCGGGGGCCCTGTCAAACCGGGCACATGCAAGTTCCTTGTGCGCAGGAGAATTCCGTTAATTCAACGAACTGCTTTCGTGCGGTTCGGTATTAATTCCATGTCAGTAGAATCGTTTATTATTGACTATAGATGTATCAGAAGATCAAAATCTCGGCCAGACGCAGGGATAACAGAATTATCAAAAAGGAACTATGCGAACCCGCTTGGGGCCTTCACCTTTGTGGCTCGGGATATCCACCGCCCCAAGAACCCCTTCAGTTGCTGTCCTGACAATACTGCTTTGCGCACTCACTACGGATACTCACGCGCTGAATACCTACACCTTCAGCCCGGACAACATCGTCAAGAACCCTAGTTTCGAAATTTTGGACACTTCGACTCCTGACAGGTTCGTTCCATGGCATGGCCAGCCTGGCCTCTATCCGAACCGCACCGATACACCCGATGGCAAAGTTACTGTAGCGGTTAACGTGCAGTATACTACTTATGTGTCCCAGGTCCTCAATACCATCCCTGGCCAGGAGTATAGATTGTCTTTCTTCGCCCAAGCGAATTGGGCAGTGGGACAGGTGGACTGGGGCGGGGAAAGCTGTCGATGGGAAACGGATGCCTACGCAGGAGGCGAGTACGTTCCATATATGCAATTTTCCTACACTTTGACCGCGAGTTCAACATCCACAACCCTCGGTTTCTCAGCCCTGCCGGGTGGATACAACCCTGGTTATTACCTGCTCGACGCTGTTGAAGTGGTGCCCGTTCCAGAACCCACGATTTTCGCTCTCGGACTTGGCACTTTTCTGCTGGCTGTATTGTGTCGCTGCAAAAGACCTGGTTGTTAAGTCAAACACATCGCGTGTTCGACGGGGATCATTATTGTCTTTGCACCCCGATTCATTCCAATAAAGTCTGCCTTCAGTGAGTGCGGTCATGGCAGCGCACAGTTCCGTTTTCGCGTGCCGTTCCTGAACGTGCCGCCTGCCGCACAAATTGAAGATTCGATGAGGAACTCTGTCCAATGACTGGGAATATGACTTTCACATCATTGTCACGCCACGTCGCCTGGGCGGCTTGGTTTTCGATCCTCTCCCTTGTTCACGGATCGCTGGCCGCCACTGCAATTCCGGCCACGGATACCAACACTCCCACTTCAGTGGCCCTGCAGAAGGCCGGGAAGCTTTTTGAAGAACAGAATTGGGCGGAGGCCCGGGCGGCTTACGACAATGCGCGCAGCTTCGAAACGAACTGGAGCGCGCCGCCGGTGCGGTTGACCGTCGAAGGAGCGGTCGCCTGTTCGCTCAAGCTCCAACTCTGGGATGACGCGCTGTCCCGCGCCGAAGAGTTCGTCCAGCGGACCAAAGGCACCCTTGAGGAGGCTGTGGGCGAACGGTTCCTCGGCGGACTTTATCTGACGATCCCACACCACGGCACCAAGCGCGGCGCGACCTTCCTTCGCGGGCAATGGACCCAGGGCGTGCAGGTTTATTCGTGGCGAAAGGATAGTCGGGAAGCAATTCGGCATTACGAACGCGCGCGGGATCTTTTGCGGGCGCTTCCGGCGAAGTCGGATGACCTGAAGAAGCTGGTCAACGACGAGCGTATCGGACTGGATTTCGACCTCGCCACGGCGCTGAGCAGCTCGGGGCAATATGGCTCGCAATATGGAGGCGGGCGCGGGCCGTTCTGGTGGTGGTGGGACAGCGGGCTTGAGGCGGAGGAAGATTCCGAAGCTGTCGAAGAGGCGGATTATGAGGAACCGCGCTGGGCCTGGGGTTGGGGAGGCCAGGATCAGCAGACGCCCGTGGGAATTCCGCTGGGACCCGATGGCAAACCGCAGTTCGTCGGGACACCAACCAACTATTCCGCGCAGCTTGGCAATGGGCCGAAGATTCGTTTTCTG
>DASRKU010000054.1:0-4821 GCA_035648815.1 Verrucomicrobiia bacterium
TTACAGGACAGTCGTATAAAACTAGAGTTAAAAAACCTATATTTTTGAAGAATTGAGATCGAGATCGTCGTATGGAAGCAAAAGTGAAAACTATTGAGCAATTCAAGTTGCACGAAAAGGACACCGGTTCGGCCGATGTGCAAATTGCTCTGTTAACGCAGCGGATCAACCATTTGACCGAGCACCTGCAGCTAAACAAAAAAGATCACAGCTCGCGTCGCGGCCTGCTGATGATGGTTGGGCAGCGCCGACGGTTGCTGGATTATCTCCATACCACCGACGTGAATCGCTACCAGGCAATCACAAAAAAGTTAAAACTGCGGCATTGATTTCAGAGCGGTTGGGGCTGCTCCAGCCTTCAGCCATCCGCTTCAATTTGGGCCGGCAAACGCGGACGGCCCGGATTCAAACACACATCATCGCGTAAAAGTGTTCCGTTGCCCTGGGAAATTTCGTTCAGCTCCGAATGGTTCGGAGTTCACTGAAGTTCCTCGGTGGCGGCGGATTGATAAAACATATGGCAGAAAAAATCACCGCCCCGGTAGGGGACAAGCAGATCATTATTGAAACCGGCAAGCTCGCCAAACAGGCTGACGGCGCCGTCTCGGTCCAGCTCGGCGAAACGATTGTCATCGTGGCCGCCGTCGCCGCAACCAAAGCCAAGGAAGGGCAGGATTTCTTTCCCCTGACCGTGGATTACCGGGAGAAGGCTGCCGCTGCCGGCAAGTTTCCCGGCGGCTATTTCAAGCGGGAAGGCCGCCCCACAGAAAAAGAAATTCTCACCTCGCGAATCATCGACCGACCCATCCGGCCCCTGTTTCCCAAGGGCTGGTACAATGAAGTGCAGGTCCAATGCATCGTCCTCAGCGCGGATGGGGAAAACGATCCGGATATGCTCGCCGTTGTGGGCGCTTCGGCGGCCCTGATGGTCAGCGACATTCCCTGGGCCGGACCGCTCGGCGCCGTGCGCGTCGGCCGGATCAAAGGCCAGTTCGTCGCCAATCCCACCCACGCCCAGATGGTCGAAAGCGACCTGGACCTTGTCTATGTCGGCAACGATACCGACCTGGTCATGTTCGAAGGCGCCTCCAAGGAAATCAGCGAGGCCGATTTCAACGCGGCGCTGGTATTCGCGCAGCAGGCTGCGGCCCCGATGATCAAGGCCCAGCACGAACTGACCCAGCGCGCCGGCAAACCGAAGCGCCAGATCACTCTCAATGTTGTCCCCGACGAAATTCTCAACGAAGCCAAGAGCCTCGCCGGAGATCGCATCGTCTCCGCCCTGCTCACGCCGGGCAAACTGGCCCGCGAAGCGGCAGTGGCCGCGATCACCGACGAGATCGGGAAAAAGCTCGTGGAAAAATTCGGAGAGGAAAAGGTCACCGAATTCGTCCTGGATGATGCGTTTTATTATATCCAGAAGGAAGCGGTGCGCGGCCTCATCATGAACCAGGGAAAACGCCTGGACGGCCGCGGAATGGATGACGTCCGCGCCATCCACAGCGAGGTCGGGATCCTTCCGCGCGCGCACGGCTCGGCCCTGTTCAGCCGCGGAGAAACCCAGACACTGGCGCTGGCCACCCTTGGCACCGGCGAAGATGCCCAGGAATTCGATTCCTACACCGGAGGCGAAACGGAGAAGAAATTCATCCTCCACTATAACTTTCCAAATTTCTCTGTCGGTGAAACCGGGCGCATCAGCGGACCGGGCCGCCGTGAAATCGGTCACGGAGCTCTCGCCGAACGCTCCCTGGAGCCCATGGTCCCGATCGAGAATTATCCCTACTCCATCCGGATCACCAGCGAGATCATGGAGTCCAACGGTTCCACCTCCATGGCAACCGTGTGCGGCGGGTCTTTGGCCATGATGGACGCCGGCATCCCGATGATCCGCCCCGTCGCCGGCATCAGCATCGGCATTTGCACCGTCAATGACGACAAGGGCAAAATCGCGCAATACAAATTGCTGACGGATATTATTGGATGGGAAGACGCGTTTTGCGACATGGACTGCAAGATCGCCGGGACTGAAAAGGGAATCACGGGCTTTCAACTCGACTTGAAATTGCGCGGCATTCCGCACGCAATCATGGCCGAAACCGTCGAGCGCGCCCGCGTCGCGCGCCTGGCCATCCTGGCTGAAATGGCAAAGACTCTCGCCGCCCCGCGGCCGGAGATCAGCAAGTACGCCCCGCGCATCGAGACCCTCAAGATCAATCCCGAAAAGATCGGCGCCCTGATCGGCCCTGGCGGCAAAAACATCAAGAGGCTTGTCGAGGAATCCGGGTGCGAAATCAACATCGAAGACGATGGCACTGTCAATGTCTTCTCGGTCTCGGCCGAAGGGATGAAGATCGCTCGCGAGGCCATCATGGGCATGACCGCCGAGGCGGAGGTGGGCAAAGTGTACCGCGGCAAAGTGGTCACGATAAAGGAATTTGGCGCCTTTGTGGAATTCCTGCCGGGCAAAGATGGACTGGTGCATATCAGCGAACTGGCCAATTTCCGCGTCAAACAAACCGAGGACATCGTCAAGCTCGGGGACGAAATCTGGGTCAAGTGCCTGGGTGTCGATGAGAAAGGCCGGGTTCGTTTGTCCCGCAAGGCCGCGATGGCCGAACGCGACAAGGAAATGGGCGGTACCGGCGAGCAGGTTCCCAGTGACGGCCAGCCCGCTGAATCCGCCGACCAGCAGGAACACAACGGTCGTGGCGACAGAGCAGGGGACCGGGGCGGCGACCATGCGCAGGGGCCTGGCGAAGGCAGAGAGCGACGGGGAGACCGCCGTCCTCGCGAAGAGCGCCCCCGGTAACAAATAGTCGAGTGTCGAGCGTCGAGGTGCAAGGAATGGACTTGCACCTCGTCCTTCTCACTTTTCACTTCGCGCTTCAAGCTTCCGCTGACCTTTGACAGAAGGTAACAAAGGGAACGAAGATCCAGGTTTCTTCCCAACCCGCGCTTTTCTTCTCCCTCTCCCGTCGGACGGGAGAGGGCGGGGTGAGGGTTCGCTCGTTTTCCCTTAAAATTCGCGTCAATTCGTGAAATTCGCGGATGAAAACATTCGTGGATCTCTTCCGCATTATCCGCGGCTAAATCGTGCACCGAAGGAAATGGAGTCTCGTCACCTCGACTTCTACGGGAATGAGTGATGCGTTTTAAGGCTTGAAAAAGTGCCAGCAGGGAGTATTGCAGCAGTAGTGCGAAGCGGCGCGCGTCATTGAATTGTATGAGCGGCGTGAAACCATACCTGAACGGCATTATCTTCCTGGTCATGGTTTTTGGGATTTGTGGCTGGCTCCTGGTTCGCTCGCTCAAACGGTCCGAAGATCCGGCACGGCTGGTTTTCAAATGGGTGTTGACGGCGCTGGTGCTGTCGGTCCTGGTGCTCAAAGTCGTGCCCATCGTGGCCGATGGCGGTTACGTAGGCGCCTTTGGAGGCATTCCTGCCGCCGCAGTTTGCGGGCTCGTGCTGGCCATCATCTGGCATCAAAACCTGGCCGGCCTCATCGCCAAACCTTTTGCCGACCTTTACGACGGCGGCGCCCGGGAACTGGACCCCGAGCCGTCCTACTCCCTCGCCCTTTCAAAATGCAAACGTGGCAATTATACCGAGGCGATCGCCGAGATTCACAAGCAACTGGCGCAATTTCCGCATGACGTTCAGGGACAGCTCCTCATCGCCCAAATTCAAGCCCAATACCTGGACGACATGCCCGGGGCCGACCTGACCATACAGCGCCTGTGCAACCAGCCCGGGCACCCGCCGGGCGTCATCGCCGGAGCCCTGAATTCGCAGGCGGATTGGCATTTGCAGTTCGGGTCGGATCCCGAACCTGCCCGCCAGGCGCTGGAAAAAATAATAGAGCTCTTGCCCGATTCACAACTCTCCACCCTGGCCTCGCAGCGGATCGCGCATTTGCCAACCGTGGAATTCCTGTGTGAACGGCATGACCGCAGAAAAATCGAGGTGGTGGAAGGAACCCAAAACATGGGTTTGATCGATCCAAGATTCCATCCAAAACCCGTCGAAGCCGACCCTGAAAAACTGGCGGCCGAACTGATTGAACATCTTCAAATCCATCCGCTGGACACCGACGCGCGGGAACGGCTGGCAGTTATTTATGCAGACCATTATCAGCGGCTGGATTTGGCTGCCGGCCAGTTGGAACAACTGATCACCGATCCAAAGCAACGTCCGGTGCGCGTGGTGCATTGGCTGAACTTGCTGGCCGATTTGCAGCTTCGGCTGGGAGCCGACTACAACACGATCCGCGGGACATTCGAGCGGATCGTGGAGCGTTTCCCCAATTCCGCCACCGAGGGACTGGCCCGCAGCCGGATCGAGCATTTGAAACTCGCCATGAAGGCGAAAGTGAACACGTCTTCGGTAAAGCTGGGGGCAATGGAGGCAGGTGACAGAGCAGACGTGGGAGGGGAGAAGGCCTAAGTCTTGATCCTGAGTTCTATTAATTTGCAGGTTAAGATTTTAGATTTGATGGGCGGTCTGCGTATTTTTACGTATATGCGCGCGCCGGCCGGGGTGGCATGATCGGATCGCGCCTGTCGGCAGTGGCGCCTGCGCTGCGTGCTCGAACCGCTCGTTCTATGAAACAACACCTTGTCAATCTTCCTGTTCTGTTAGCGGCCGCACCCAAAGAACTCCGCCGGGAATCCAAATCGAGAATCATTGCCATCGCCATTGCCATGATGGCATGTGTCCTGGCGGCTCCGGTCAGCTTCGCCGGATCGGTTGCCGCTCCATACGAAGTGGGAAGATGGGATGGATTCCGGCCGGCGGCGATTTCCTACACCTTTGATGAC
>DASRKU010000055.1:0-3791 GCA_035648815.1 Verrucomicrobiia bacterium
CGCGTTGGTTGCAAACCATGGCGCAAAAAAGATCCAAAGCGTTCGACTCCTGTTCCCTCTCCCGTCGGACGGGAGAGGGTCAGGGTGAGGGCTGTTTTAGCTTGGCTTCATCGCTTCGAGAATGACCCGCGTGCAGTAGCGCACCCGGACCCGCGCTCCCGCCATTCCCGCCCGGCGCGCATACTCGGCCAATTCGGGGACTCGGAAACCGCGCCGAACCGAGAGCATCGCATCGGCTCGGAAATGCGCGGGATACGATTTCAGATGGAATAGCACCCAGAGCAGTCCGTAAAGCACCGGTCCGCGATGCAGGTCGGCCAGGAAAACGGCGCGGCTGGCAACGCGCCAGGCTTCACGAAGATGGCGCAGAATCTCTTCGTCCGAGACGAGGTGATGCGTCATTTGCGAAGCGATGACGACGTCGAAGCTGCCATTCACAAAAGGAAGCGCAACCACGGAGCCCACAATGCCGCCGCTCCGGCTCAGGCGCAGCCCGGTCAGGCTGATGTCCAGATTCGCAAAGCTCCAGTTCCACCCGCGTCTGGCCGCCCAATCCTGCAAAAGATTTCCAAGCGCGCCATCGCCCGCGCCGAGATCGAGAATTCGCAGGGAACGGCTCTGGTCCTGGCCCAGCCGTTTGGGAATCAAATTTTGAAACGGTTCGGCGAACCTGAAAAACCGGTTGACCCTCGCAAGTGTTGCGTAGAATTCGGCGATCTCAGCGGCCGGTCGGCCCGGTGAATCGAAATATTCTGCTTGCGTGGCCCGGCACTTCAAAAACATGCTCTTCCTTAACGGATACCATGATCGAGATACAAGCCAAACCCTCCATCCGCGCGCGTTTGTGGCGGAAAATTCCAGCGCGGATTCTGAGCGTCCTGATCGCGGCGGCTGTGATTGGGGCCTCAACGCGCTACATTTCCGCGGCGCTGGACAAAGTTCCGTCCAGGGCGGGGTTCTCGCGAGGCTTGCTCCAGGGCGCGCTGATGCCGGCCGCGATGCCGAACCTGCTCGTGGGAAACGATGTGACGATTTATGCCCAAAATAACACCGGCGTGCCGTACAAGCTTGGTTATACCTGCGGCGTCAATGTATGCGGCGTCGTGTTCTTCGGGCTTTTCTTCCTGCGGGTGAACCGCTGGCGCGATCGGCGCGATGCCCGCGCCTAGCCGGCCTGGGCCGGCGGCGGCTTGGCTGCCACTTTCAACTCCAAATGCAAATCGCGGAGCTGCCTGGCATCCACCGTCCCGGGTGAATCGGTCATGATGTCCGTTCCCTTGGCTGTTTTCGGGAATGCAATCACGTCGCGAATGCTCGGGGTGCCGCAAAGAATTGCCACCAGCCTGTCGAACCCTAGCGCGATGCCCCCGTGCGGCGGAGCGCCGTACTTGAACGCTTCCAGCATGTAACCGAACCGGGCCTGGACCATCTCCGGCGGGATCTGCAGCACTTCTTCAAACACCGTTTTCTGCACCGCAGGTTGATGAATACGAATGGACCCGCCGCCCAGTTCCACCCCGTTCACCACGATATCGTAATGCTGCCCCCGCACCTTCTTCGGGTCGGTCTTCAGCAGGGGAACATCTTCGGCCACCGGCGCCGTGAACGGATGATGACTCGAGTACCACCGGTTCTGTTCCTTGTCGAAACTCAACAACGGGAAATCGGTCACCCACAGAAAATCGAACCGGTCGGCGGCCACTTTTAATTTGCCCTGCGCCTTCAGAGTCTCGGCGCAGTAGAGCCGGATCTTGCCCAGGATTTCGCACGCATTCAGCCATTGATCGGCGGCGAACAACACCAGGTCCCCTTCTTCCATCGCCAGCTTCTGCTTTAACGCGCTCTTCTCGGCTTCGTTGAAGAATTTGACGATGGGCGATTTCCACTCGCCGCCCTCCACCTTGATAAACGCCAAACCCTTTGCGCCAAAACTTTTGGCGTATTCCGTCATCGTTTCAATCTGCCCCTGTGTCGCACCGGCAAGCCCCTTCGCGTTCAATGCTTTGACGACACCGCCTCCGGCGATGGCCCCGCTGAACACTTTGAATTTGCTGGCGCGAAATTCTTCGGTGAAGTCCACCAGCTCGATGCCAAACCGTGTGTCGGGCTTGTCAATGCCGTAACGCGAGAGAGCTTCCTGGTACGTCAGCCGCCGGAATGGCGTCGGCACGTCCATGTCCAACGCCACTTTCCAAACCGTCTTCAGCAGGCCTTCAATCAGCGAGTAAATATCCTCCCTGTCTATAAAGGACATTTCGATATCAATTTGCGTAAACTCCGGTTGACGGTCAGCCCGCAGGTCTTCATCGCGATAGCAGCGGGCGATCTGAAAATATTTTTCCAGTCCGGCTACCATTAGGATTTGCTTGAACTGCTGGGGCGATTGGGGCAAGGCGTAGAACAGGCCCGGGCTGGTCCTGCTGGGGACCAGGAATTCCCGGGCGCCCTCGGGTGTGGATTTGAAGAGGGTGGGGGTTTCCACTTCCAGGAATCCCTGCTGTTCCATGAACAAGCGTGTGGCAATGGCAACCCGGCTGCGGAGCTTCAGGTTGCGAGCCATCTCCGGCCGGCGCAAATCCAGGTAGCGATATTTCAGCCGCAATTCCTCGTTGACCCGGGCGGCGGCCTCGGGATCGTCCACCGGAAACGGCAGCACTTCCGCCATGTTCAAAACTTCCAGGCCATCGGCCATCACCTCAATCTGGCCTGTCGGGATCTTCAGGTTATCGGTCCCCTCGGGCCGGTGCCGGACGCGTCCGGAAATACTGACCACGCATTCGCTGCGCAACGCGGCCGCTTTTTCAAAAAGCTCCTTGGGCATCGCCGAAGGGTCGAACACCGTTTGGGTGCGCCCTTCCCGATCCCGGATATCGATGAAGATCAACCCTCCAAGGTCGCGTCGGGAGTGAATCCAGCCTGATAAAATGACCTGTTGTTGAATGTGCGCGGGGCGCAATTCATTGCAATGATGCGTGCGTTTCATTTGTAAGTTAGTGCCGTTCCAATGCGCTGAGGCCCTGGCAAAGCCCGCTACGGTAAACGTAAAAAGACATATTGAACTTTGTCTTCAGTGCTCACGCACCTCCCGCCCAGCGGGGCGGGTGTTCCAGTTGGAAAAGCATTTCGCCCGCTGCGGGCACAAGAAGAACTCCATCCTCTTCCTGGTTTGCGAAATCGGCGGGGACGATGCTCTTCGGATCTCGGTATCCCAGGTTGATTCTGCGGCAGGTCGCTTCGTCAATACCTGTCGCGAGCGTCACCTGGATCCGGCATTTCTCGACGCCCTGATCAAACGTCCCCACTCCCCGCACGTGCGTCGAGTGGGCCAGCACGCCCCAGGGATACTGATGAAAGCGGTCCCACTGCTTCAGAAAATAATCGCGGCAATGGTATCCGATCTCCTCGATGAGTCTGCCGTGCGTCACGGAGATCTCACGCACCTGCGGGGCGTAAATGATCAACTCCCCGCCGTCGGCCACCACGGGCTCCAGTTTATACATGCACTTCCCCGCCACCCAAATCTCGTCATACATCGCCGGCGCGCAGGAAAGCACCGTCTTGAAGGGTTTTGGCTTGCGCGTGATATGGATTCGCGCCGAGAGCTCGCTTGCTTTGTCCCACGCCTGCTCCGGCGTTCCTGCATAAAGGCCCGCCAATGACTTGTCCGGCGCGACCACCAGCGCAAAACAGAGCTTGTCCACCTTGACCATCGCCCCCGCGCGATCGACCACCTTCCGGACCGGCGTCCATTTGTTGCCAATGATCATCGGGTTTGTGCACACGGCGCCGAG
>DASRKU010000056.1:0-12115 GCA_035648815.1 Verrucomicrobiia bacterium
GTATGGGTCGAATGCAGCACCGCGCCCGCGCCCAGGAATAGCAGCCCTTTGAATACGGCGTGGTTGATCGTGTGATACAATCCCGCGATCAGCGCCAAAGACGCCAGGGCAGGGTGGCCCGAATGCAGAAACATCAGGGCAGCTCCCAGCCCCATCAGGATGATGCCAATGTTCTCAATGCTGTGATACGCCAGAAGCCGCTTCAGGTCGTGCTCCATCAACGCGTACAACACCCCCAGCACCGCCGACACCGTGCCGATCGATAACACGGTCACGCCCCACCATCCGGGCGGCGTCCCCAGAAAATCAAAGAACACGCGCGTCATGCCGTAGATCCCTGTCTTGATCAGCACGCCTGACATCAGGGCGGACACGTTGCTGGGGGCGACCGGATGCGCTGCGGGCAGCCAGATATGCAAAGGAACGATGCCTGCCTTGACTCCGAATCCGGCGAGAAACAGGAGAAACGCGGCGTCGCGTTGACCCGGAGATAAGTGGGCGCCGATGCCGTGGAAGAGGTCGAAGCCATAACCGCCGGAAGCTTGAAACAAAAGAAGGAAACCGAGCAGGATGCAGCCCGTCCCGATGTGTGACATCACAAAGAAGAGAACGCCCGCCTGGCGAGTCTCCTCTTTCTCGTGCTCGAAGCTGACGAGGCAGTACGCCGAGAGGGCCATGATCTCCCAGACCATGAGGAAGAAGAAAGCGTTGGCGGCGAGGAACACGAGCGTTATGGCCAGCAACAGCAGGTTGAAGAAGGCGCCCAGCACGGCGACGTTCTTGCGGCCAAAAAAGCCGCGCGCATAGCCAAAAGAATAGATCGAGAGCGCAAGCCCCAGGAGCGACACAATCATTCCGAAGAATGCCCCCAGCGGATCCAGCCGCACCGTGAACTGCACGTAAGGGACAAGCGAGCGGAATAATTCAAAGGATTGGTTGGAGGCGGCTGTCCCGGAGCCAAGGGCCAGCGCGCACGCGATCAGTCCACACAAAGCCGCCACGGAAGAGCAGCCAAAGGAAACGACAGTGGCTGTTTTTTCATGCCTCAGGAACAGCAGCGACGCCACTGCCCCGGTCGCATAGATGATCAAACAAAAGTCCAGCAGGGTTATGGAGAGATCGTGCATAAGCGCGTTGGTCATTCAGGCCCGGCAAGTCTCCGCCCCGGCGTCAATGGGCACCTTCTTTCGCCGGTTCCGCTGCGACCGCCCAATTGCCGTTGAGGCTTTTCACTCCAGCCAGAATTTCATCGCGGCCGGCCTGGCGTAAAATGAGGGCTTTGAAATCCGCATTCCGCAGAGAAAACGCCAGGCGTGAAATCAAATGCAAATGCGCTTTCACCGTCGGGCTGATGATCGTGAACAGCGCCTGCACGGGCTGGCCATCCAGCGCCCCATAATCCACCGGGGTTTCCAGAAAACACAGCGTCACTAAAGGCTGGGGAACATGCAGCACAATCGGATTGCGAACGTGCGGTATGGCAATGCCATCCCCCACACCCGTCGATTCCAGCGCTTCCCGGGCGAGCAACACCTGCAGAAGAAACTCACGATCAACTTCTTGTGGCAGTCTCAGAACCTCAACGACACTCTTGAGGGCAGATGGCTTGTCCCTGCTGGCCAGGCGATAAAACACGCCTCCCTGCTGCAAGGCATCGGACAATTCAGGAAGTAATCCAGTTCCTTCCTGCGGTTCCTCGAAAATGCTGGGGGACACATTGATCCGATTGGCAGTGGCCCATTGGAGAAGTTCGGCGCGGTTGAAGCGATACTGGCCGCTTAAGCGGTATCCAGGCAGTTTCCGCTCATCCATCCACCGATAGACCGTCTTTTCTGAGATGTTCAACAACCCAGCGACGTCCTTGACCGTAAGTTGCATATGGTTGACGGCCAAAGACACTTTGATGTGCCATGGACATCTTTGGACATAATTCTAAATAGCGACCGAAATGTCAAGAGAAGTGAGAAGTCTGGGTGAGATTTAATGTGCCGGTCAAGTTTTCGGGGGCCAAAAAGCGGTAGAGGGCTACCGCAGTCCAAAACCTGGCGGACCTTCCCGCTCAATTTCAAATTTGAAATCTAACGCAAATGCGCAAAGCTCCCGGGATCAAACCGAAAAAGGCCAGCCGCATTTCCAAACGAGCACCGCGACTCTACAAACGGCCCTTGATCATCGGCCACAGGGGCTTTTCTGAAATCGCGCCTGAGAACACATTGCCGTCCTTCCGGCTGGCTCTCAAAGCCGGCGCCGATTTTGTCGAGCTGGATTATCAGGAAACTCGCGATGGTGTGGCCGTTGTTTTTCATGACGCCACACTGGATCGCACCACCGACGTCCGCAAACGCTGGAGCGGCCGCCGGTTCAAAGTCAGCGAACACACCGCGGCACAAATTCGAAACCTGGATGCCGGGAGCTGGTTTGGCCCCGCATTTGCCGGCACTCCTGTTCCGCGTCTGTCCGAAGCCGTGTGCACAATCGTGCGCGGCGGCGGACGGGCTGTTATCGAACGCAAGTCGGGCAGTGCGGCCCGATGCGTGAAGCTGCTGGCCCGCCGCGCGATCATCAAACAATGTATTTTGATTTCGTTCGACTGGTCTTTTCTGGCGGAGGTCCATGCATTGAATGACGGAATCCGGCTGGGCGCCTTGGGCCCGCCGAGCCGGCTGGCGAATGGAAAGAAACGATCATTCAAACATTGGCCTCCTGGAAGATCATGTCTGCAGGACCTCCAGCGGACTGGCGCCAGCATCCTGGTTTGGAATGCCCGCATTTCAGGTAACGTGGTGAAAATGGTTCACGCCGCGGGATTTCAGGTTTGGGTTTACACCGTCGACAACCGATCAACAGCCGCGCGCATGATGCGAGCCGGTGTCGATGGCCTCATCACCAACCGCGTGGAGTTCATTTCCAAAACGATGCATTCCTTCTGTTGAACTGTGCGTCCTTTGCGTGAGACTATTTGTCTTTTGGCTTTTCCTGGACCCTCAACCAATTACCCTCAACTCTGTTCATGACAAAGACCCTTCGTTGCGCCGTGATCGGTGCGGGCGCCATTTCAACCGAGCACCTCAACAGCCTCGCCCTGTGCCGCCGCGCGGTCACTGTTGCCATCGCCGAACCCAACCGCAAACGGGCCCGGGAAGCTGCCGATCGATTTGACATTCCCCGCATTTACCCGGATCACCGCCGTTTGTTGGCGGACCCCGACATTGACGCGGTGATCGTCGCCGTGCCGAATTATCTTCATGCTCTGATCGCGATGGATGCCCTGAAAGCGGGCAAGCATGTGCTGCTGGAAAAGCCCATGGCCATGAACGCCAGGCAGGCGGCGGCCATCATCAAGGCAGCAGAAGCATCGCGCCGCGTCTTCATGGTGGGCATGAATTTCCGTTTTCACGCCCAGACTCAGCTTGCGCGCCAGGCCATTCAGCGCGGCGAGCTCGGCGAGCTTTACCATGCCCGTTGCTTTTATTTGCGCCGGGCCGGCATTCCGCGCATCGGGTCCTGGTTCACGCAGAAAAATCTTTCGGGCGGAGGCTGCACTCTCGACATCGGCGTTCATATGCTCGATGCGTCGCTCCATCTGATGAATGATTTTGACGTCGCCACCGTCGCAGCCCAGACGCACGCCCGGCTGGGGCCGCAGAAGCTGGGCAACGGAACATGGGGCAAAAGCGAGATCGACCCGCGCCTGCCGTTCACGGTCGAGGATTACTGCACCGCGCTGATCCGGCTGAAAAGCGGGCGAACCGTGCAATTCGAGATGAGCTGGGCCGCGTTCCACTCGCCGGAGCAGCGCGAAATGGGAATTGACCTCCTGGGCAGCCGCGGCGGCCTGTCGCTTTTCCCCGCCAGGGTTTGCCGCAATCACAGCGCCGGCTATGAAACTCTCATCCTCGACAAGAAGCGACTGCCCCAGCCCGAGGATCGAGTCCATCACTTTGTCGATTGTGTCCTCGACGGCAAGCGGCCCTTCGTCCCGCCTCGTGAATCGCTCAAGGTGCAGAAAATACTGGACGCCATTTATGCTTCTGCCAAAACCCGCCGCGAAGTGCGTTTGTAGGCGGACTTTTTAACCACGGATGAACACGGATGGACACGGATTTCAAGGGTAGGGGCGCACTGCGTGCGTCCGGCTGCGCGCAGCGCAGCCCTACCTTCCCTTATTGAGTCAGCGAGTCAATGAGTCAATGAGTCAGAGAATGAAACACTGACAACCCTCTCTCATTCATTGACTCACTGATTCACTGACTCACTGATTCACTGACTCACTGACTTGAGGGAGTTATCCGTCTCCATCCGTGGTTAAACACGGCTTCTCTGCATTGACGTTCCGGCTCATTTCCAAAACAATGCGCCCATGAAATGGTTTCTGAGGATTTTCCTGGCATGGTCTTTGTGCGACTATTGCGCCGCCGCCCCCGGCGTGCATGTCTGGGAAAAAATCGACCTGACATTTCAAGCGAAGAATGCCTACGCGAATCCTTATACGAATGTTCTCGTCTGGGTGGATTTGAAAGGTCCGAAGTTCGACAAGCGCTGTTACGGGTTTTGGAACGGAAGCAATGAATTTCGTGTGCGAGTGCTGGCCACGCAGCCCGGCAAATGGATCTGGCGCAGCGGATCCAATCAGAAAGATGCCGGCTTGAACGGCCGGCGTGGAGAATTCACCGCGCTCAATTGGAGCGAGTCCGAGAAGGAAACCGTGCCGACGCGCCGCGGCATGATCGAGCCGACGCCGAACGGCCATGCGTTCCAATATGCCGACGGCACGCCATACTTGTTGCTGGGCGACACCTGGTACGCGGCGCCCACGTTTCGATTCCCGTGGAACGACGATGACCGCGAGCGGCCCATGGGCCCCGACGCGGGTTTTAAGGATTACGTGCGATTTCGCAAGCAGCAGGGATTCAACAGCGTCGCCATCATCGCCGCCTTCCCGAACTGGGCCAATGACACTGCCCCCTGGGACGTGTGGCTCGACCGCAAGGCCGACATCAGTGTGCGCTCGGCATGGGTCGAACAATTCGAAATCGCCGGTCACAAACCCCGCGATCAATGGCGCGCCAAGGACATGCACAACGAAGGCGGGCGCGCCTTTCTGTTTCCCGGCAAAGTTCCGGGATATGAGCAGGTGTTCCCCGATGTGGACAGGATCAACCCGGAATATTTCAAATACCTCGACCGTAAAATTGATTACCTGAATTCCCAAGGGTTCATCCCGGTCATCGAAGTGGCCCGGCGCGATATCACGTCGGCATGGTCCAAATTCTATGACTGGCCGGATTCCTACAGTCGGTACGTCGAATATGTCTGGAGCCGGTATCAGGCCAACAACTGTCTGTTCAGCCCCGTGCACTATGATTATCCGGAGATGACAGCGTCTGCGCAGCAGTTGAATCAGGCTGCCAACCGGGTCATCGAGAAATACGGCCCGCCGCCGTTTGGAACGCTCGCCTCGTGCAACGCGTCCGTGTCCAGCCTGATGAATTTCGGAGGTCCGGATCAGAACAAATGGCTCACATTCCATCAAATTGGAAATTTGCGGGAGCACGACGCTTACTGGTACCTGACGGAGATATTTCATTCGACCCCGGCCCGGCCCGCGCTGAATGGCGAGCCTTACTATTCGGGCATGGCCGACAAGCGCTATCCTCTCTACAAGTATGGGGCGCCGGGCGGAACGCCGGAGGATGATCGGGACGTTCGATCGGGAATGTATGGCAGTTTTCTATCCGGCGGCCTGGCGGGACACATTTACGGTTCCGAAGGCATCTGGGGCGCCGACGTCGAGGCCGGTTCGAGCCCGTTCATGTGGGAGGCGTTCCAGTGGAATTCCGCCAACCAGATGAAGCACCTTCGCACCTTCGCCATGACCGAAGGGCGGCGATACCAGGACCTGGTGCCCGATGCGAACCTGGTCTCCCCAAGCCAAACACACGTGACGAAGAGTATGGATGGCTGGGCTTATTGCGCACGGACGCCCGAACGCGATTTCTTCCTGGTTTATTTCGAAAAAGATTGCCCGAACAAGAGCATGATCCGTGGCGCCGTCTCACGCGCTTCCTACAATGCCGAGTGGTTTGATCCACGCACCGGCCAATGGTCCAAAGCGTCGAACAACCCGCTGAAATCCAATGTCTGGGGATGGATCACGCTCCCGGATTTTCCATCCACCGAGGATTGGGGCCTCAAGCTGACACTCTCGAAGCCCTAAACAAATGCACCCTGGAAAACCCAGCATGGCAAAGCCGCAGTCACGGTCAAAAGAAACCCTCACCCGGCCTTCGGCCACCCTCTCCCATCGGATGGGAGAGCGGCGGGGTGAGGGCATGTTTTAATATGTCCCAAAAACCATTGATTCCATCAGCCCGCAGGCAAGGCAGAGCCTTGTTCATTGCGGGTGCAATTCTGGCCGTTGTGTGTTCCGGCGCCCCGACTCGGGCAGCGGACCCAAAATGGTCCGGCAACGACATCATCCCCGAATGCCCCGATTGGGTGCATCACGCCGTGGTTTACCAGATTTACCCGCAAACCTTTTGTGATTCAGACGGGGATGGAATCGGAGACTTGAACGGAATCATCCAGAAGCTGGATTATGTGAAAAGCTTGGGTGTGGACGCGATTTGGATCAACCCGTTTTTTGACTCGCCGTTCAACGATGCCGGTTACGACATCCGGGATTACTACAAGATCGCTCCCCGTTACGGGAACAATGAGGATGCGCGACGGCTTTTCGCCGAGGCCCACAAACGCGGTCTCAAGGTGCTGTTCGATTACGTCATCAGCTATACCGCCATCGATAATCCCTGGTTCACGGCTTCGTGCGAACAGAATCCGACCAACACTTCCAACTGGTACATTTGGACCGACAACGTGTGGAAATCCGAGCCTGGCTCAAGCTGGGTGCACGGGTATGGGCATCGGAACGGAAATTTTCTGAGCAATTTCTTCTGGTCCGAACCTGCGGTCAACTGGGGATACAGCCGGCCCGATCCGCAGAAGCCATGGCAGCTCCCGGCCAATCATCCGGACGTCCTTGCGATGCGGGCGGAGATGGAGCGCGTGATGCGATTTTGGATGGACATGGGCGCTGACGGTTTCCGGGCTGACATGGCCGGAGCGCTGGTCAAAGGGGACGATCCTGGCCACGACCAGTTGACGTTGCAGTACTGGCAGGAAGTCCGCGAGATCTTGCGCAAGAATTATCCCCAGGCCTTCATCGTCTCGGAATGGTCGGGTCCGCGCCTGGCGCTGGACAACGCGTTTCACGCCGACTTCTATCACTGGGTCGACGGGTTCAACGATCTTTACCAGAAGGAAAGCTGGCGCATCGGAAACGGAATGACCGACGGCCACAGCTTTTTTGATCGGGAAGGCAGGGGGAACATCGCCGGTTTTCTGAAGAAGTACATGGCCGATTACGAGGCCACGCGCGCGCTCGGCTACGTGTGCCTGCCGCTGGGAAATCACGATATCGCGCGGCTGAACAATCGCCGGAGCACCGAGGACCTCGAGATGATCATGGCCTTCGGCATGACAATGCCGGGCGTGCCGTTCCTTTATTATGGGAATGAAATCGGCATGCGCCAATTGCAGGATCTGCCGCAGATTGAAGGCGCGTACAAGCCTCGAGCGGGGGCGCGCACGCCGATGCAGTGGAACAGCGGCCCCAGCTTGGGCTTCTCAACCGCTCCCGCGGCGAAGCTGTATCTGCCCGTGGACACAGCCGCCGACGCGCCGAATGTGGAAGAACAGGACCGGGATCCGGAATCCCTGCTGAACCGGGTGCGCAAGCTCATTCGGCTCAAGCATAGCGAACCCGCGCTGGCGGCGTATGCCAGCTTCGTTCCGCTTTATGCCGTGGAGAACCGGTATCCTTTCATTTACTCCAGGACCAGCGGCGCCGAAACCGTGCTCGTATTCCTGAACCCCGCCGACAACCCGGCGAAAGCTGAATTCAAATTTGCCGAAAGCTCCGAAGGCATGCGTTTGCTGGCAGGAAAAAATATTTCCGTCCGGGAACGAAAAAGCAAATGGCACGTCGAGGTCCCCGGCCGCACGTTCGCGATTTACAAACTCGACCGGTAGGGCCTCGTGGCTGTGTCTCGTAAGAGCACAGCCATTCCCCCCCCCTACTGCACATGACCAAACACCAGCTTGGTCATCTCAAACATCGTCACCTGGTCGCGACCGTCGAAGACCTGTTTCAACTTCTCGTCCGCATTGATCCTGGTCTTGTTTGTCGGATCCTGGAGATTGTTCCCGCGGATATAGTCCCAGAGCTTGCGCGTGATCTCCGTCCGGGGCAGGGGTTCACCGCCGACGATCGCCGCCAGTTTTTCGTCCGGCTTGACCGGTTTCATGAAAGCCGCGCTCGGACGCCGTTTTCCTTTAGAAGCTGTGTCAGCCATATATTTAGTGCGTGTTCAAAACTAATTCACCGGACTATCGCCGCTCTATAGGGTTTAAACCCTACGCGCCGATTTAAGGAACTTGGTTTCCGCAGGCTCGTTCATTTTTTGATCATTGTCCAGAGCCTCCTTCAGATCGTCTGCCAGGAACGGTAGGGGCGCGCTGCGCGTGTCCGGCTGCGCGCAGCGCAGCCCTACCAATAAACGCCCCCTCCGTTCCCTCAGTTTCCTCCTGTTAAAACCTTTTCCCTAGCTCCTGTTCAACGCGCTGACCACCGCCTTCACCGAAGCCAACTCAATATTCGTATCCACACCCGCGCCCCAGCGGCTGCGGCCATCGGCGTGCTTCACCTGGATGTACGCAATCGCCGCGGCTTCTTCCCCCGCGCTCATTGCGTGCTCGTTGTAATGCGTTATCTCGAATCGCGGCAAACCCGCCGCGGCAAACCCATTTACCAGTGCCGCCAACGGCCCATTTCCCTGCCCGGCGAGCTCGACCGGTTTGCCGTCCCGAAGAAACCGACCGCGACACCGAACCAGCCCGTCCTGGCTCTCCGTCTGGAATCCCTTCAATTCCCACGGCGTTTTGCGCTCGATATATTCCCGCCAAAACATCTCCTTCAATTCAGCGCCGCTGACCTCGCGTCCAAGGCGGTCGACTTCGTTGTTGGCAATGGGCCCGAATTCCCGCTGCATGTCCTTCGGCAACTCGATGCCGAACTGGTTCTCCAAAAGGTACGCCACGCCGCCTTTGCCCGACTGGCTGTTCACCCGGATGACTTCGTGATACTCGCGTCCGATATCGTTCGGATCGATCGTCAGGTACGGCACATCCCAGAACTGATGCTCGTCAGGATTCCATTGCTGCAATCCTTTGCGGATGGCGTCCTGGTGTGATCCGCTGAACGCGGTAAAAACAAGCTCGCCGGCATACGGCTGCCGCGCGGGCACCGTCATGCCCGTGCATCGCTCGTAAATTTCCCGGAGCCCGTTCAGATCATGAAAATCCAGCTTCGGATCGATGCCATGCATGTACAGGTTGAGCGCGAGCGTTACCAGGTCCAGGTTGCCGGTGCGCTCCCCATTGCCGAACAGCGTCCCCTCGACCCGGTCCGCGCCGGCCAGCAATCCCAGCTCCGTCGCCGCCACCCCGGTGCTCCGATCGTTGTGCGCATGCAAACTGATAATCAGCGAATCGCGGTTCTTGATGTGCCGGCACATCCATTCAATCTGGTCCGCATACACGTTGGGCATCGCCACCTCCACCGTGTCAGGCAGATTGAGGATCATCTTGCGCTGAGGCGTGGGCTTCCACACGTCCATCACGGCTTCGGACACTTCCCTGGCGAATTCCGGCTCCGTCGCGCTGAAGCTCTCGGGCGAATACTGAAGCATCACCTCGGTGCCTTTGAGCCGCGGCAGCCGCTCCTCAATGAGCCGGGCTCCGCGGACCGCCACCTGGACGATTTGCTCCTTGGTCATCCCGAACACGACGCGGCGCTGGGCGGGCGACGTGGAATTGTAGAGATGAATAATCGCTTTCCTTGCGCCAACCAGTGAATCAAACGTGCGTTCGATGAGATCTTCGCGGGCCTGCACGAGCACCTGCAACCACACGTCATCGGGCGCGCGGTGCTCGTCGATCAATCGGCGATTGAACGTAAACTCCGTGTTCGAGGCCGCCGGAAAGCCTACTTCGATTTCCTTGAACCCGCATTTCACCAGGCTCTGGAACAGCTCGAGCTTCTGGCTGACATTCATGGGCACGGCCAGCGCCTGGTTGCCGTCGCGAAGATCCACACTGCACCAGATCGGCGCATGCGTCAGCGCGCGATCCGGCCATTTTCGATCCGGAAGCGGCACCGGTGGATACGGTCGATATTTTTCAGACGGATTTTTCAACATAAAGCCAATTCTTTCCGGGTAAAAAAAAACCCACTGCCGATCGGCAGTGGGGTTCCCAAATTCCGCAACCAACTAGAACCCGACTGCCACGCTCCGCAGCAGCAGCGCTTTCGAAAGCAGCAGGTTCAGATTGCAATTCACGCCCGAAACTTAGCAATCGTTGCTTCCCCCGTCAAACCATTTCGGGAAGGACCGTAGAAGTCGAGGTGACGAGACTCCAGCTCTCTGAAGAGACCACGAAATTGTTTAACCACGAAACACACGAACTACACGAAAATCCGGAGAATACAAACATAGAGACTCTTCGGGGTGGGGACGGCTCGTCCCCAGTCTCAAAATTCAAAGTTCCAGGTTCGACGGCTTTTGCCTTGGACGTTGGATGTCGGATGTTGGTTGTTGGATGTTCGTTTGGGATGGGATCCCTCAACTCTCGACCTTCGACTCTCGACCTTCGACCCTCGACTAGATTAGCCGATCCAGCAACGCCTTGGTCGCCCGGATCCCCTGGTCCTCCGTCAGAACCTTCCCTTCATATTCAATGCCGAGCCAGCCGTGATAATTTGCTTTCAAAACAATCTCCACCATCCGGCCATAGTCCGAATGAATCTCCTCCCCGCGCTCATCGAAATCATTGCTCTTCGCGCTCACCGCCCGCGCCAAAGGCATCATGTCCGCCAGCCCCTGGTAACGATCGTATCCATACCAGTTCCCAAAATCCGGCAGCGTGCCGCAGTTGGGCATGCCAACCCGTTGAATCAGCGGAATCAGCCATCGCGGATCGGAGGAAAGTCCCCCGTGATTTTCGAGCAGCACGTTGATCCCCAGCTTCGCCCCATGCTCACACAGCCGCCGCAACCCGTCCGCGATGCGCGCCTGCTGGTCTTCCGGGCTCCCGGCGGACCGCGCATTGACGCGTATGGAATGGCAGCCGAGCAATTTTGCCGCATCGGCCCAGCGGCAATGACTCTCGATCGATTGTGTCCGTTTCGATAACTCGGGGTCGCCCAGGTCTCCCTCGCCGTCACACATGATCAACAGAATCCGCACTCCAAAATCGTCAGCCCGTTTCTTGAATTCCTGCAGGTGTTTGGCATCCGCCGCTTTGTCTTTGAAAAACTGGTTCACCAGTTCAATGGCGTCGATGCCATAATCCTGTTTGGCGGCTTTCGGAAAATCCAGATGCTGCAGCTTGCCTGCGGAGAGGGTCTGGTGCAGCGACCATTCTGCCAGCGAGATTTTGAAAGGAGGTTCCATTGGGGAGTCAGGCCGTCACGGCCTTTTCAGTGGCCGGCGCGGGCAATTGCCTGGCCGGAGGGTGGAAGAACAACGCGAGCATCGCCAGCCCGCCGATCAACTGGCTGAACGACAGGAATTTTTCGGCGGCAAAATTGCGGTCGACAAACTGGTTGCTGAAGAACATCGCGACGATGGCGGCGAAGGGGAATGCATTGAGGATGAGGGCCTGTTCGGAAAACAGGGCTTTGATCCACCAGGGCAGGCCGTTGGATATAAACGGCGCCAGCGCGTGCGGCGGTTCCGACGCGGAAAAGCCGAGGCTGGGGAGATATCCGAAAATCAGAGGCAGCCAGGCTCCCCAGATGAAAAATTCCAGCACCATCATCAGGAAAAGCTTGGAGCGAATCGAGAGATTCATAATTTCGGTGGCCGGCAGAATAATCCAGCCGCCGAAGGGTGGCAAGATTATGGAAGGAGTGGGGACGGCTCGTCCCCATGAAATCTTCAAAATCTCAAATTGGAATCCAACAGCGGCCGAGCCCTTGAACGGAATAAAAAAC
>DASRKU010000057.1:0-5167 GCA_035648815.1 Verrucomicrobiia bacterium
CCATTTGCTTCTGATGCCCTTCGTTTTGACCGCCTTAAACAAAGCCGAACCCGCCAGAGTTCCTGTGTTCTCTTCTGCTGTAGATAATGCAGATGATTTCATATACGTGGAAGGTTTTTAATCCAGGGTCAGGTATATTCATACTAGAATACATCAGACTCTGCAATATAGCACTTTTCTTCGTAGCAGCCGACGTGAGGATTCTGACAATAATCCAAACCTGTTGCGGATCTCGTCCTTCGCCCTTCTCAGCGCGCGCTTCCCGGGTTAATCTGTTGCCGCAATGCCCGATATCGTCCTGGCCACGCTAAACGCGAAGTACATCCATGCCGCCTTTGGATTGCGCTATCTGCAGGCCAACCTCGGATCCCTGCGACAGAACTCCGCCATCGTGGAGTTCGATATTCACCAGCGTCCAGCCGACATTGTGGAATCACTGCTTTCCAGGGAGCCCAAAATCATCGGGCTTGGCATTTACATCTGGAATGTGGCCCAAAGCACCGAGGTGGTTGCCCTGCTCAAACGGCTTCGGCCGGAATTGATCATCATTCTGGGCGGGCCGGAGGTGAGCTACGAGACGGAGAACCAGCCGATCGTGCAACTCGCCGACCACGTGATCACCGGGGAGGCGGACCTGGCGTTTGCGGAAGTGTGCGGCCGGTTGCTTCAGGGCGGGCTTGCGGGCACGCTTGCCGAACGGCTGCCAAAGATCATCGACGCCGAACTGCCGACGTTCGACAAGCTCACGCTTCCGTATGATCTCTACAGCGATGAGGACGTGGCGCAGCGGGTCATTTATGTGGAAGCATCGCGCGGGTGCCCTTTTACCTGCGAGTTTTGCCTGTCATCCCTGGATATTCCCGTGCGACAGGCGCCCATCCCGGTTTTGCTCGATCATTTTTCGCAACTGATGAAGCGCGGCGCAAAGCAGTTGAAATTCGTGGACCGGACTTTCAACCTCAACGCGTCGGTGAGCCGGTCCATTCTCGAATTTCTGCTGGAGCGGTATGAGCCGGGGAGCTTTTTTCATTTCGAAATGGTCCCGGACCGGCTCCCCGAAATTTTGCGCGAGGTGTTGCCCCGATTTCCTGCCGGAAGCCTGCAATTTGAAATTGGAGTTCAGACGTTCAACGAGAACTCCGGCGCCCTGATCCGGCGCCGGCAGAATGTGGAACGGCTCGAAGACACGTTCCGGTTTTTGCGCAAGGAAACCGGGGTCCACATCCATGCGGACCTGATTGCGGGCCTGCCAGGCGAGACGCTGGAGAGTTTTGCGGCTGGATTCGACCGGCTCGTTGCCCTCGGACCCCATGAAATCCAGGTGGGCATTCTCAAGCGGCTGCGTGGCACTACCATTGGCCGGCACGATGCCGAGTGGCAGATGATCTACAGTCCCAATCCGCCTTACGAGCTGCTGCGGAATAAACTGATCGATTTCACCGGGATGCAGGCCTTGCGGCGCTTCGCGCGTTTTTGGGACCTCGTGAGCAACAGCGGGAATTTTGTGGAATCAACGCCTCTGATCTGGAGCGCAGATGGCTCGGCATTTCATGGCTTTCTCAATTTCTCCAGTTGGCTCCACCGGAAGATTGGCAGAACGGATAGTATCGCCCTGGTACGGCTGATGGAGCTGCTGTTCCAATATTTGACCGGGGAGATCAAGCTCGGCGCGTCACTGGTGGCGGCAACGCTTTGGCGGGATTATCAGCGCGGAGGCCGCTATGACAAACCGCTGTTTATGCGCGAGTTCTTAGCGGATGCGCCCGTGCCGGTGCGATCCGGCGCGAAAGCGATGCGCCTGCCCCGGCGTCAGCAACGGCGCGCAGGATGAGCGCGACTTGAAAAAGGCACAGCTCGCGCTAGAATGACACCATGAAATTCCTGGGCGCAATCCTTGCCTATCTTGTCATTGCGGCAGTGCTCGGCTGGGGCATCCTCATGGCTGTCCACGGCAGCTTCTGGCTGCTCGCCGTCAGTGTGCTGGCGTATGTGGTGGCGTTCGCAAAAATCGGATGTCTTCCGTCCAAAGGGCACTGAACCGATTCAGCCACCACAAGCGATCCGCTAATCGCGGCTCTTCGCTAACAGGAACCCCAACACGCAACCCAGGACCGCGGCAAAGCCAATGCTCGCCCACCAATTCTGTTGCGAGAGGTGTGGGTTCAGAGGTATCAAAATCAGGCATGCGCACCGTCATCCAACGAGTCTCCGAAGCCCGCGTCACTATCGATGCCCACGTCAAAGCAACCATCGGCAGCGGATTGCTCGTCCTCGCCGCATTCGAGAATGAGGATACCGAGGACGACATCGCATGGTTGAGCGCAAAAATCGTCCGGCTCCGGATTTTTGACGATGAGCACGGGGTGATGAATCGATCAGTCCAGGAAGCCCGGGGCGAAATTCTCATAGTAAGCCAGTTCACCCTGTTTGCGAGCACCAGGAAAGGAAACCGGCCCTCTTACATTCGTTCCGCAAAGCCCGAAGTGGCAATCCCCCTGTACACGCGTTTCGTGGCGCAATTGCAGCAGGACTTCGGCAAACCAATCCAGACCGGCGAATTCGGAGCCGACATGCAGGTCGTGTTGACGAACGCTGGGCCGGTCACCATTCTCATCGATTCCCGGCTGCGGGAATGATCCGCGAAGAAGACCGGTTTTTATCCACGAATTGCGCGAATTTACGCGAATTTTTAAGAGAAGGGGATCTATTTGGACTGACCCCGGGAAGCAACAGGGTTATGCATAGACAAGCTGCCCCGTTGACGTGATCCCTGGCCATGAGATCTGAGGGGCGTGCCATACCCAGGCTTACGCAGTTCCGTCAGTTTCTCGTTTAAGTCTTCCGGGCTCTCTGGCAACTGATTCCGAGCAGGAACGCTGTCTGCTTGCCCCCCCCAAAAAAAAAAACAATTCGCGTCAATTCGCGTAATTCGCGGATAAATCATGCGAAGGTCCGACGTGGGGATCCAATTTCAACAGCCATTAGAGTTGGGGATATGCCCCTATTGACCCTGCGCCTCCTGGGCCGGATGTTATTATTATGAAACTATGGACATTATGTTTGGCCACCTGCGCCATTGGATTGGCAGGCTGCACGAGTTACGAGGGCAGCGGCGTCGATCGGCATGACACCAACACTGGTTACGATCTGACCCACAGCCCCAACAGCACGCCTGCCAATTACTACGCACCTGAAGGTCCAATGCGCCCGGTCCCATCGCCGGCTCCCAACGTGGCGCCATGAGGCATTCCTGGAAGCAGGAGTTAGCGCGAACCACCAGAGAGTTCTGCGGGACTCGAGTCATCGGTGGAGCCTGATCTGTTCCTTGTTGTTCCGGGCACTGCATCGACTCGCAAGAGGAGAAGCGGTGCCCGGAATTTTTTTACGACTATCCCCCCGATGGGGTCATTGGCACTGCCTCCTGGGCAGCCGGGCTCGCCGCCGCGAGCCGCCGGCTGGCCGCAGCCGTTGCCATCCGGATGGCCGTCGCCTTGTAAGCCTGTCCTTCAAAAAGCGTTACAGGCGCGCCATCTTCGCCTTTGAATTTTACCGGAATACTGACGCACTCCATCCCGTCTTTTGTCTTGAACACGCAAAAGTGCAGATGCGCTCCGCTCGAAAATCCCGTATTGCCTGACAAGGCAATCAAGTCGCCGGCGTGCACCATCTGGCCCGGCACCACTTTTGCCCCGCCCATTTGCAGATGGCAGTATTGCGCCATCGTGCCGTCTTCGTGCCGGATCACAATGTAGTTGTTGTATCGATCGTACTTCATCGAGGCTCCTCCTTTGCGGGAATTATCCCTGACTTTCACGACCATGCCGCCGCGGGCTGCGCGAACAGGGGTGCCTTCGGGCATCTTCCAGTCCGTGGCGTACTGGTTGGAGCCGGTATGGCTGTATGTTCCGTTATAACCCTGGGTCACTCGAAACGTTTTGCCGTCGGTATAGGGCAGCAAATATAGAACCGAGTCGTCATGCTCGGCGACGCTGCTGCCCAGCTTGTAGTAATTGGTGTACGCGTATTCCCACGGCTGCGCCGAGTCGATCGGCGTGAGCATGAACCCTTCGGTCTTGCCCGGCGCAAACGTGCCCGTATGCGGAAAGGCCACACTGCTCTTCAAATTCTGCGCGCTGAAGCAGAAGGTCATCGTCACTTCACCCAGTTCGCTGTTCTCAACATACACATGCGTCACCTCTCCCTCGCGGCGCGGCGCAATCCTGACCCGGGTTGCGTCGGTGGATCCAGCGGCGATTCCCCGCGGCTCGGCGAACGCCATCGTCCCAATCATGAAATAAGCAAACCAGATCGCCGCAGCCACTCTGCTGGCGATGGACAACGAGCAGACAAAGCGTCGAATTTGTTGCAACGTTGCGCGGATAAAATGAGACATCGGACTTTAATTCAATGAGTGATAATCGTTATGCGGCCAATCGCCATCAATGGCCACGCTTCGGACATGAGCATGCTCCTTTCCCAAATCGGCAAACATCCGTCCCGGTCTGATAATCCTGTCGTGGTTTGTCTGACAGTGCTGGCGCGCCGGTCAAACGCCCGTGGGATTTTTGCAGAATCACTTGCCGCGCAGCCGCCGGTAGAGCGCCTCGTACCTCGGAACAATCACTTCGGGCGAAAACAATTCATGCGCCCGCTGCTGCCCGGCCCGGCCCATCAGTCCCCTCTTCTCCGGATTCTCAATCAGTTGCTGCGCCGCCATCGCGAGCGCGTCAACATCGCCGAAAGGAACCAGCGTCCCAGTGACTCCGTCGGCCACCAGTTCCGGAATTCCGCCAACCCGGCTGGAAACGCACGGACACGCGAAACACATCGCCTCGAGAATGCTGAGACAAAAGCTTTCGGTTTCCGAAGTTTGCAGCAGGACGTCGGCGATCTGCAGGTATTCTTCCACGTCACGTATCCGCTCCAGCACCACCAGCCGGTCCTCCAGCTTGAGCTGGCGCACATCGGCGGCGAATGGCGCGAAACTGCCGCCGGCAAGAATCACCAGCTTGAACCGGGTGCGGGACCGGATGCGGGATACCGCTTCCAGCAACAGGTCGATTCGTTTCAGCGGCCGCAGGTTGGAGGAATGGAGAAGAACCACCTCGTCGCCTATTCCCAACTCGCGCCGCACTTCGCGGGCGGGACGCCGCGGCGGGCGCGGGGC
>DASRKU010000058.1:0-6848 GCA_035648815.1 Verrucomicrobiia bacterium
ATGTTCCTCAAAGTGTGATTGCGCCTGACGCCAAGCTCCAAAAACTGAGCGGTGATTTCAAATTCACAGAGGGCCCCACGTGTGACGCTCGGGGGAACGTCTTTTTCACCGACCAGCCCAACAACCGCATCATGGAATGGAGCATCGAGGGCAAGCTCAGCACGTTCCTGGAATCCGCCGGGCGCGCCAACGGGATGTATTTCGACCGGAACGGAGATCTGATCGCCTGCGCCGACGAAAAGACCGAGCTGTGGGCCATCAAACCGGATGGCCGCCACACCGTGCTGGCGAAGGAATTCGAGGGCAAACCGCTCAACGGCCCCAACGACGTCTGGATCCGCCCCGATGGCGGCCTGTATATCACAGACCCTTTTTACAAACGGGACTGGTGGACGTACGACAAGCGCCCGCAGGACGGGGAGCATGTCTATTTCCTCGGCGCGGACCGCAAGTCGCTCAAGCGGGTCACGAACGATCTGCAGCAGCCTAACGGGATCTCCGGCACTCCCGACGGAAAAACGCTGTATGTGGCCGACATCCGCGCGGGGAGGACTTATGCATACGACATTCAACCGGATGGCTCGCTGACCGGGAAACGCCTGCACTGCAAACTGGGTTCGGACGGGATGACGCTGGATAACGAAGGAAACCTGTATTTGACGGGCAGGGGCGTGACAGTTTTTGGAAAATCAGGTGAGCGCATCGAGCACATCGACGTGCCGGAACAGTGGACGGCCAACGTGTGTTTTGGCGGCAAAGACCGGCACACGCTGTTCATCACTGCCAGCCATGGCTTGTATGCCATTCAGATGAAAACCGCAGGGGCAAACCCGTCCAAATAAATTGCTGGCAATGCAGACCCTGATTGCCAAAGCGGAGACGCTGCTCGAAGCCCTGCCGTATATTCAACGATTCAGCGGGACGACGTTCGTGGTGAAGTATGGCGGCAGCTTCATGGATTCTCCCGACCCGGCCGTGCGCGCCTCTGTCGCTCGCGACATCGTTTTCCTGGAAGCGGTGGAGATCAATCCGGTGGTCGTGCACGGGGGCGGCAAGGCCATTACGCGCGCCATGGAAGAAGCGGGACTCCAGGCGACCTTCATCCAGGGCCAGCGCGTGACGGATGAAGCGACCGCGCGGATCGTGGACGATGTCCTTTCCCGCCAAATCAATCCCGAGATTGTTGCGGCGCTCAATTCTCTGGGAGGCCGGGCGAAGGGGTTCGCCGGGCCTGACATTTTCACATGCCGGAAAATCCAGGTGAATCAGCAGGATGGAACTGCTGTAGACCTGGGGTTTGTCGGCGAAGTGACCGCCGTGAACGTGGCGCCGCTGCTGGAATGCATGGACAAAGGAATCATCCCGGTCATCAGCCCCACTGCCCGGGGGCAGGACGGCAAGATCTACAATTGCAATGCCGACATCGCGGCGGCGCAGACGGCCATTGCGCTTAAAGCCAGGCGGCTTGTTTTTATGAGCGACGTTCCGGGCCTCCTGCGAGATCCCAGGAATCCCGAGTCCGTCATTGCCCACCTCAAATCCGGCGAAGTCAGCCGCTTGAAAACGGACGGCATTGTGGACAAAGGAATGATTCCCAAAGTGGACAGCGCGGTCGGGGCTCTCAAGGCTGGCGTGGAAAAGGTTTCCTTCGTCGATGGCCGCGTGCCGCACTCGGTTCTGCTCGAAGTATTCACGGACAGGGGCGTGGGAACCGAAGTCGTGCTCTAGCCCAAAGCCCGGTCGACCAAAGCCCCCGGTAGGAACGGCGCTGCTGCGCCGTTGGCGCCTCGTTCAGCGGCGCAATTCCTTTGTAGCAGTCGAGGTGACGAGACTCAAACGCTCTTCTGGTAGTGCTGGCGTCTCATTTGGTCAGAGACTCCTCACGTCGTCTGCTACGAAGAATTTGAAGTTTCAACGCTGCCCCACACTTGCATGCGCCATGTCCCCGAATTAGTGTCTGCAACCTATGAACCCAAGTCTCACTCCGGAACGGATTATGCAGTTCGCCTGGGGCTACGCCCCAACTCTGATCATTGAAGCCGCGGTGCGTCACCGCGTGTTCGACTTTCTGGATCAGGGGCCAAAAACCTTGGATGCCCTGGCCGCACAGACCGGCGCGTCACGGCGCGGTCTTTCCGCCATTTTAAACGCGCTCGTGGGACTGCAACTGCTTTCCAGGTCCGGCGATCTGTATTCCCTTGTCCCGGAGAGCGCGGCGTTTCTCGTCTCCAATAAGCCCGCTTTTTATGGAGGGTTCTTCCGCCATATGTCAGAAGGTATTCTGCCCAAGTGGCTGCAACTGGACGAGGTGGTGCGCACGGGCAAGCCGGCCAGAATCGTCAACCTGCAAAAAGAAGGCGCCCACTTCTTTGCCGGATTTGTGGAAGCCATCATTCCACTTGGCTATACTCCCGCGCGCGCTCTGGGCGAACATCTGGGAATTCCCAAACTCACAAAACCCGCAGCCGTGCTCGACGTCGCCGCCGGATCGGGCATCTGGGGCATCGCCCTGGCCGAGCAGTCAGACCAGGTCCGCATCACCGCGGCGGACTGGCCGGAGGTCTTGGAAGTCACCAAAAAAGTCGCGGCGCAGCATGGCGTCGCCAATCGCCTGACCACCATCGCCGGCGACATCCTCGATGTGAATCTGGGTGGCGGTTACCAGGTTGCGCTGCTGGGACAAATCCTCCACTCCGAGGGCGCCGATCGCAGCCGGCAATTATTGCGCAAGGTGTTCGCAGCGCTGGCCCCGGGCGGCACGATTGCCATAGCCGAATTTGTGCCGAACGACGACCGCACCGGTCCGGCGCATACCTTGATCTTTGCCGTCAATATGCTCATCAATACCGAGGCCGGCGACACATTCACCTTCGCCGAAATCAGCCAGTGGCTGGAACAGGCGGGGTTCACCAACCCACGCCAACTGGATGCCAAGGGGCCGTCGCCCCTGATCCTGGCCACCAGGCCGTAGATTCCGTCAATATTTTGTGTCGGTTGATGGGAGGTGGGTGTGATTAAAAGCAGGGGCTCTCGCTGTTAGAGGAGCGCGGCTGTGTTTGGAGGAGCACAGCGACGACAAACCAGCCGCAGCAGGCTCGATCCCTGCAGTGCGCTCAGGCGTTCGGACGTGCTGCGGCTGGTCTTCGACACAGCCGCGCTCCGCGCAAGGGGAAGGTCGTCCGCGGAAATTCCGCTTTATTCCGCGCCATCTCCTGCTACACATTCAGATTTTCGCATGAAAGAAATTGTTCCATCGGCGCCGCCGCCCATCCTGCGCAACGAGGCGGCGGATATTCAGGGCCTTTACCAGAAGAACGTAATCCCAAGCTATGCCCGCTTCGATCTGACTCTGTCGCGCGGCAGCGGCAGCTATGTCTTTGATGTCGCCGGCAAGCGATACCTCGACTTCGGCGGGGGCATTGCCGTCACGGCCCTGGGCCACGCACATCCGGCGATCACCGATGCCTTGGTGGAGCAATCGCGCAAACTGGTGCACGTCTCCAACCTGTACTACCACGAACCCCAGGGCCGCCTGGCTGAGGCGCTTGTCAACCTGATCGCGCCCGGGAAGATCTTTTTCTGCAACAGCGGGGCCGAAGCCAATGAAGGCTTGTTCAAACTGGCCCGGAAATTCGGACATGACGAAGGCCGGTTCGAAATTCTCACCGCCTTCAACTCGTTTCACGGGCGGACCCTGGCGGCCATTGCAGCGACCGGCCAGGACAAAGTGAAAAAGGGGTTCGAACCCATGATGCCCGGCTTTCGGCACGTGCCCTATAACGACCTGGAAGCGGTGCGCCGCGCCATCTCACCGGCGACCGTGGCGGTGCTGATTGAAGGAATCCAGGGCGAAGGCGGGATCACGGTGGCTTCGCCCGAATACCTGATGGGACTGCGCCGGCTGTGCGATGAGAAGAAATTGCTGCTCCTGATGGACGCGGTGCAGGACGGGCATTTCCGCACCGGGCGCTTCCAGGCCTTCCAGCGCATCCTGGAAAATTCAGCGTCTTCCTTTTTGCCGGACGGCATTTCCATGGCCAAGGCTATCGGGGCGGGGTTTCCGATGGGCGCATTCTGGGCGCGGGGGCCGTATGCGGATGTGCTGAGTTCCGGCACTCACGCTTCGACCTTTGGCGGCACACCGCTGGGATGCGCGGTCGGCTTGAGGGTCCTGGAAGTCATCCGGACCGAGCGCCTGGACGAGAACGCGCGGAAAATGGGCGAAATGCTGAAAGCCGGCCTTCAGGACTTGAACCGGAAATATCCCGGCGTTATCCGGGAGGTGCGCGGACTGGGATTGCTGATGGGTTTTGAACTGGCTCCGAACCTGGCGAAACTTTCCGGCGATCCAACCAAAACGCAGGCTGTTCGGCTGGTTCTTCAGCTCCAATCAGCCGGTCTTCTGGTCATTCCCGCCGGCTCGAATGTCATTCGCCTGTTGCCCCCGCTCAACCTACGGTCCGCAGAGGCCGAAGAGGGGCTGGCGATCATCGGATCAGCCCTTGCGAAATTGGCTGGTTAATAGGGCTGCTTCCAGGCATACTGTCAGTTTTCTCAAATGAAAAATCTGCTGAGTATCGAGGACCTGTCCAGGCCCGCAATAGAACACTTGTTCGCCGAGGCAGTGTCGATGAAGAAGAACCGTGGCAGCCGCGGACCACGCCCGCTCGAGGGCCAGGTCTGGGCTCTCATCTTTTCCAAATCGTCCACCCGGACCCGCGTCTCCTTCGAAGTGGGGATTCGGGAGCTTGGAGGCGACGTCATGTTCCTGAATGCCGGCGATCTTCAACTGGGACGCGGTGAGCCGATCAAAGACACCGCGCGGGTTCTGGGCCGGATGGTCCATGGAGCGGTCATACGGACTTTTGCGCAGCGTGATGTCGAGGAATTCGCCCGCTACTCCGGCATCCCGACGTTGAATGCGCTGACCGATGACGAGCATCCCTGCCAGATCCTGGCGGATATTTTTACGTACGAGGAAAAGCGGGGACCGATTCAGGGCAGGGTGGTGACGTTCCTGGGCGACGGCGCGTGCAATGTCACCAATTCATGGATACTGGCTGCGGCGAAGCTGGAATTTGATCTGCGCGTTGCCGCTCCGGGAAAATTTTGGCCCCGGCCGGAAGTTTTGAAGCGCGCCACCCGGATCGCAGGATCGGAATGGAAAGGCCTGCCTGCGGGTTCATCCGGCGGCGCCTGCACGGTTCCATTAGGGAAGGGGCGCAAGATTGTGCTCACCGAGTCGCCCCAGGAGGCGGCCTCGGGTGCGGATATGTTATATACCGACGTCTGGGTTTCCATGGGCAAGGAAGCTGAGGCAACGGATCGGCTCGCGGCCCTTGCCCCTTACCAGGTCAACCGAAGCCTGGTGAAACTGGCCAAACCCGATGCCTTGTTAATGCACTGCCTGCCCGCGTATCGGGGCAAAGAAATTGATGAGGAAACGTTCGAGTCAAATGCCGGCACGATCTTTGAGCAGGCCGAAAATCGTCTGCACGTGCAGAAGGCCATACTCAAGTGGGCGGTCAGTTGAATGGAAGTGAGAAGGGGAGAAGTGCGAAGGACGAATTTGGAGTGGGGACGGCCCGTCCCCATGTTGAAAGAGTGAACATCCAACAAACCAACATCCAACAACCAACGCCGAAGGACTGAGCGAGAACGTGGTGACGCGTTGGCTGCAAACCATGGTGGAGTTCGAATTCAAAGCGTTCGGTCCTGTTCCCTCTCCCATCGGATGGGAGAGGGCCGGGGTGAGGGTTCTCTGCCGTAACACTTCTCCCTCTCGAATTCGATGGGAGAGGGCGTGTGCCGTCACCTGGACGCAAACAATCGAAGGTATTTCACTGCCACCGTCAGATCCTTTGGCCATGGCGCCGAAATCGCGAGCATGCCGCCGCCGACGGGATGCGGCAATTCGACCCGCTCGGCATGCAACGCCACACGGCCGATCAAGGGATGTTCAGGCCCTCCCTTTCTTGCGCGATAACCCCGTTTCAATTGTGACAAGAACAGGGCGCCGCCACCGTACATAGGATCTGCGACAACAGGCAGACCCGCGCGTTGGAGGTGCACGCGAACCTGGTGCGTGCGGCTCGTCAGCGGCTGGCATTTTACGAGCGCGTAACCCGCGAAGCGTTCCAGAATCACAAAAGAAGTCCGCGACCGCTTGCCGTCTTTGGTGTCGATGCGCATGAACCCGGGCTTTCCCGGATGCGGTCCGAGGGCGGCGTCGATCGTGAAGGTTTCCTGTTTGGGAGCGCCACGGACAAGAGCGACGCAGCTGTTGATGGGTTTTTCGGACCCAAACAAGTCTGCCAGGCGGAGGAGCACTTCTTTGCTCCTGGCAAATAGAATGACCCCGCTGGTCTCGAAATCCAGGCGGTGTGCGTTCATGACATACTGCAAACCGCCCTGCAGTGCCCACGGTTTGCTTTCGGCAATCCCCGCGTGCAAGAGCTTCAGCAGGCTGGGCTGCTGCGGAGATTCCGGATCGGGCGAAGTTAATAAGCCGGCGGGTTTATCCAGTGCCAGCAGGTGGTCATCTTCGAAAAGGACAGGAACTTCCCAGAAACCGCCGCCGAAGCCGACCGATAATTTGATCGCGGCTCCTGGAATCATACGGGGCCGCCACGCGGCAATCGATTATTCCTCCGTCGTCCCGGCGGGGGCGCGTCCGGGGGGCCCGCGCTGGGCTATCGGGGTGTCTCGGAGTGAAACCGATGCTTCCTTGTTGAGCCAGAGGTTCACGGCTTCCTGGACACGGGCCCGGCGCAGGAGATTCATGAAGCCGGGCAGCTCGGCTTCCACCTGCGAGGGATCCACCGGCACCCGCTCCGAGACATACACGG
>DASRKU010000059.1:0-8541 GCA_035648815.1 Verrucomicrobiia bacterium
TTGTCATTCTGTACGCGGTGACGTTCGCCTGCCGGTCCATTTATCATTTCGAGTTTTTTGGCTCCGTGCCGACGTTTCTCCTGATGGTGCTCATCACCACGACCGCGTTTTACATCGCGGTGCGCCTGGAAGCTCTCGTCGTCGCCATTCTCGGCATGCTGGGCGGATTTCTGACTCCGATTCTTGTCTCGACGCACCAGGACAACCCGCTCGGCCTGTTTGGCTACATTGCCATTCTCGATGCCGGTTTAATATTTGTCGCCCTGAACCGCCGCTGGTTTTTCCTGACCGCGCTTGCCGCCCTTGGGACAGTGATCATGCAAATTGGCTGGGCCGATGAATTCTTTGTCGCGGGAAGATACTTTGAAGGCGGCAAAATCATGATAGCGCTTGCGGTGCTGTTTGGGTTCGCGGCTTTCTATCTCGCGGCCAATTGGCTCGCCAAACGGCGGGGGAGAACCGATTTGTGGCTGGCGGGTTCCACCCTCGGCCTCGTTGCGGTCGCCCTGGCCCTCACGGCGTGGTTTCTGCATTTCCCCCCGCTGGCGCAAAGGCCCTGGCTGATGTTTAGCTTCGTGTTTGCCCTGGACCTGATCGTCATCGGGCTGGTTGTGCTCGAGGACAGAATATCCGCGGCTCAGTCGGTTTGCGGCCTTGTCATTTTCGGGTTGCTCGGTGCATGGACGGGAAATTCGCTGACGAACGCGCTGCTCAACGCGGGGCTGTCGTTTTGTTTTATTTTTGCGATCGTTCATTCCGCCGCTCCGGTGTTCCTGCAGCGGCGGCGAGGGACCAGGGCGCCTGGACTGGCGGCGCATGCATTTCCGATCATCGCCCTTGCGCTTGTCCTGGTTCCCATTTTCAAGCTGGCTGAAGTTTCCTTTTTGGTTTGGCCGTTCGTCCTCCTGGTGGATGTTCTGGCCATTGTGCTCGCGGTGGTGACGGTGACGCTGGCGCCGGTGATTGCGGTCCTGCTGCTGACGCTGGCCGCAACGGGCGCGCTTCTTTTCAAAATTCCGGCCGACCTGACCGGCCTGGCAGTTCCATTCTGGCTCCTTGGCGCCTTCGCGGTTTTCTTCTTTGCCGCGAGCACGTGGCTTGTTCGAAAATTCGCGCCCAGGGCTTTTCAAACCGGCCTGAGGTTCGGCCAGGACCTCAACACGCCCGGCGATATTGCGGCGGTCCTGCCGGCGTGCTCGGCCGTGCTTCCGTTCCTGTTGCTAATCATGGCCACGCTGCGCCTGCCGCTGATCAATCCTTCCCCAATTTTCGGCCTCGCGCTGCTGCTGGTCGTGCTGTCCCTTGGCGTGACAAGATTATTCCTGCTCGAATGGATGCCTGCGATCGCGCTGGTATCCCTGATGGGACTGGAATGCGCGTGGCATTTCAACCGGCTGGATCCGGCCAACCTGGGCCAGCCTTTGCGGCTGGTCCTGGCGTGGTACTTGATCTTTTATGCGGTTTTCACCGTCTTTCCATTCCTGTTCCTCCGCAAGTTTGCCGAAAGAGTCGGACCCTGGGGGGCTGCCGCAATGGCCGGTCCGCTTCAGTTCTTCCTGACGTATCGCCTCGTTAAACTCGCCTGGCCAAACCAATTCATGGGCCTGCTGCCCGCGGCATTTTCAATTCCAGCATTGCTCGCCCTTGTCATCGTTCTGAAAAACATTCCTGCGGCGAACAAGGCGCGCATGACCCAGTTGGCGTTGTTTGGAGGCGTCGCGCTGTTTTTTATCACGCTCATTTTCCCCATACAATTCGATCGCCAGTGGATCACCATCGGCTGGGCGCTGGAAGGGGCGGCGCTGCTATGGCTGTTCCATCGAGTGCCGCATCCGGGTCTGCGGCTCACCGGCGCCGGCCTGCTTGTCGCCGCATTTGTCCGGCTCGCATTCAACCCGGCAGTGCTCGAGTATCATCACCGGTCCACAACACCGATTTGGAACTGGTACCTGTACACCTACGGCATCGCCACCGCCTGTTTGTTCGCGGGGGCGCGATTGCTTGCCGCGCCGCGCAACAGAATCTTCCGCCTCAACGCGCAGATCCTGCTCGCCAGCCTCGGCATAGTGCTGGCTTTCTTTCTCCTGAACATCGAAATCGCGGATTACTTCAGCCAACCGGGGTCGACGTTGACCTTTCAGTTTGAAGGCAACTTTGCGCGGGACATGAGTTACTCGATTGCATGGGCGCTGTACGCCCTGGTTCTGCTGGTCATCGGCATAGCCAGGAACATCCCCGGACCCCGATATGCCGCCATGGGATTGCTGTGCCTGACGCTCCTGAAACTGTTCCTGCATGACCTCGCCCGCCTCAGCCAACTTTACAGAATCGGCGCGTTCATCGGCGTCGCCGTCATCGCCATTCTCGCATCCTTCGCTTACCAGCGCTTTTATTCCCTGGCCGGCAAAGACACCAAAACCAAAGATGAACCGGCTCCCTAAAATGGACGGAGATTCTGACCACGGATGGACACGGATGAAGGATGTCGAAAGTCGAGAGTCGAGTGTCGAGAGCAAGATAATTGGAATGCAGTCCGTCCATGAGCCTCGACTCTCGACCCTGGACCTTCGACCGCCTTTTTTATCCGTGTCCATCCGTGGTAAGAATTTAAAATCGCAATCCCGAACAGTGGTTTGGACTGCCCTGGCGCTGTGGGCATGCGTTATTTCCAGCAGTCCCGCGGCGCCCTTGCCTTCGGGCTGGCGGTACGACCAGGAATTCAACGTCCCGGCGCCGGGCCTGGTCAAACTGAGTTTGCCCCCGGCAACACTCGACAGCGCGCGACCCTCGCTCGAGGACGTGCGCGTCCTGGACGACAGCGGCACTGAGACGGGTTATTTCATTGAGCGGCCCTTGCCCGCCGTGAAGATCATTCAAAACGTCAAGTCGTTCCAGGTTTCGATGCAACCGCGCAGCACCATTATTACTGTGGAAACCGGAATTGCGCAGCCGCTGGACACCATCGGCCTGGAAACCCCGGCTTCTGATTTCATCAAGCCGGTGCGTGTGGAGGGTTCCAGGGACGGCAAGAACTGGCAGATTCTCTCGCAGGGGCAACCGATTTTCCGGCAGTTGAACGGGGCGAGCCGGATGGCCGTTTCCTTTCCATCCGGCGCATGGGCGTGGCTGAAGCTGACTGTCGACGACCAGCGATTTGCGCCCATACCGTTTACCGGCGCGCGGGTCCATGCAACGGTCCTCGAACCTGCTCCGACCGAGTGGATGCCGGCGGCGATTTTCGAACGCAACGAGAACCCCGGTGAGACGCGGATCGCGGTGAATCTCGGCGCAGCGAACCTGAGCATTGCCAATGTGCGGATTGGGACTGCCGAGCCGTTGTTCACGCGACGGGTCAGGCTGGCCGTGCCGCAGGTCTCGGAAGAATCCATTCGCGAACAAAACGTCGGGCAGGGTGTTATTTACAAGGTGGCCGTAGAAGATCAGCCTGCGTCCGAAAACCTTGTGGTGCCGCTGGGGCAATTGGTGCGCTCGCGCTGGTTGTGGTGGTGCTCCTCTTGATCATCTCGCGATTGCTGCCGAAAGCCCCGCCGCCGCCGGCTGCTTGAATGGGGGCGCTTTTCCGAGGCACTGAATCCATTTGCGCTTTGGTGTGTGCGATTTAGGATCTGCCGATCATGCTGACCCTGGAGCAACTTGGTGAATTGCTGGAAGAAAATCGCGCCGCAGCACACACGCGCGTGAAGGAGTTTGCAGTCGGCGGAAAGAATTTTGCCTTCAACTCCCGGTCCGCAATCATGGGAGTCATCAACTTGTCCGCGGATTCCTGGTACCGCGAAAGCGTCTGTCTTACTTCGGACAGTGCGGTCCAGCGCGGTCGATTGTTGCATGAGCAAGGCGCTGATATTATCGACATCGGCGCGGAATCCACGCTGGCGCACGCCGCGCGGCTGGATGCTCCGGGGCAAAAGTCGAAACTCCTCCCCGTGATCCAGGGTCTTCGGGCGGCCGGGGTCCTGGTCTCCATAGAAACCTACGACGCGGCTGTGGCCAGGGCTGGATTGGAAGCCGGGGCGAGCATCATGAACCTCACCGGCACGGATGCGAGCGACGATTTCTTTCGAATGGTTGCGGCGCACGAGGCCGCAGTGATTCTATGTTACGTGCAGGGGAGGAATGTGCGCGAGGTCGCCGATTTTGATTTCAGCGCCGACCCTGTGGAAGCCATGCGCGAGTATTTTGCGCGGCAAATCGATCGAGCGACCCGCAATGGAGTCGAGCGGATCCTGGTTGATCCGGGGCTTGGATTTTATTATCGCAATCTTCAGGACAGTGCCGTTCGGGTGCGCCACCAGATGGCGGTGTTCCTGAATACCTTTCGGCTGCGCGCGCTCGGTTTTCCGGTGTGTCATGCGCTGCCGCATGCTTTTGAGTACTTCGGAGAAGAGGTTCGGTGTGCGGAACCGTTCTTTGCCGTTCTGGCTGCTTTGGGCAAAACGGACCTGTTCCGCACGCACGAAGTGCCGCGCGTTCGGGCAGTGTTGGAGACGCTGCGGGCGTTTTGAGGAGTGGGGACGGCTCGTCCCCAAAGGTTTTCAGATAGCCGCGCTCTTACGAGACGCGGCCACCGCGGCCACAGAGGAAAACCCCCTCTTCGCCTGACTTCGTCATCCAACTCTCCAGGACGCGGAGACCGTGCCGGGCGAGAATCGAGCGCGCCAGGACTGGAGTGTAGCGATACGAAAAGAAAAGTCGGACGGACTCTCCGCGCTTAAATCGAAAGCGTTCCCCGTATAATTGGACCGTGCGCGTCCGAACAAAAACGAAGTCGGCCACGATCCGCTTCAGTGTCCGGACTGTCTCGATCGAGAAGCGCAGTTTCCCATCCGAGTCAGCGATTCCAACGTCGTGGAGGAATGTCATCAACCAGTCGCGGGTGAGGGCGTTGTCGTATTGGGGAAGGATCATTTTCATCCCAGCCTGGTAATCGTCTCCAGGAGCGAGATTGGCGCTGAACAGCAGGAGATCCGCCGGTCGGACCAATTTCCTGAGGATGGGAAGGACGATTTGGGGTTTAAAGTTGGGAATCATGCCAAAGAACGTGACGAGGCGGGCCGCGGATTTGGGTGCGGGCGATGAAAGCACCTTTGGAAGGTCGGTTGCGGTCGCCAGGTCGCACACGAGAGGAAAGCAGTTTCCGGGCGGCACAGCGGCGAGGGCCGCCTGCCGGGCAGTCAAGACCATGGCGCCGCTGACGTCACAGGGAGTATAAAAGATTTTCCGACCTGCGGAATTCAAACGTCGCAGGAGGCGGGTGTCCTTTTGGCCTCCGCCGCAGCCGAGCCCGATCACATGAATTTGCCTGGCGCGGATGAACGAAGCTGCGGCTTTAAAAGCGAGATTGTACGTGACGGCGCAGTCGGCATCGTTGCGCGATGGGGAGCAGGCCTGGTGCAAAGCCAGCCATTGCAGGGCCTGCTTGTGAGTGGCGTAGTGGAATTTGTGGTTCACCTGCCGCCGTCGCAGCGATTCCAGGAAATCGTTCTGGACGTTTTCGGGGAATTGGCTGGAGTGAATGGTAACGTCGGCGGTGGAGCCCATGGAATGGTTGTGGCCTAAAAGGTGGAAAAACACAAGACTCCCCGCCCCTTGAGGGTCTGATTCAATGTGACGGTCACAGCCCAGTGCCTGGATTTCGTTCCCAATTTTTACGTACTCAATCAATTTTAAATGGAATTGGGAAACGTTCAGGAGTAGAACTGACAGCAGGTTGACTTGATACGACACGACCATCATATTCGGGCCGGTATGGACTTCGACATTACAGGTCTGCTGGAGCACTGGGACTACAAGCCCGGGCAGGTCGTCGTGCGCAAGTTCAAGGGCAAGGACGGCCAGGAGAAGATCCAGCTCCGGGTCGACCTTGGGCTGCTGCAGATGAATACCGAAGGCCGCCCCGATGGCAAACGGCCCTTCGGCCATGAATCCTTGTTCGCTTACTTTCAATCCAAACTGTATCGCCACCTGGCCCAGCACGGCGGCAGCGACGGCGAGTTTAAACTGAAGGCTGAGGATTGCGCGAAGCTCCAGATCGAATCGTTGCAATACCACCATCGCTACATCTGCCTGCTGCAACTGGCTGATTACGCCGGCGTGGTGCGTGACGCCAAGCACAACCTGGCTGTATTCGATTTTGTGGCAAAGCATTCCACCTCCGAAGAAATGGCCTGGTCTCTGCGGCAATTTCAGCCGCAACTCCTGATGATTCTGACCCGAGCCCTCACGATGGAAGCCATGGAAGCCGACGATTACCCGGCAGCCATTGACCAAATCGAAACCGGACTGGAACAAATCCGCGACTTTTACCGCGAGCATTCCAAACAGGATTTGATGGAACAAAGCGGCGAGATCCATTCGCTGGAAACCTGGCTTTTGGAAATGCGGGCCAACCGTCCTCTGTCCGCGAAGGAAAAGCTCGAAAAAGCCCTCAGCGACGCTGTGCAGCGCGAAGATTACGAACGCGCGGCCCAGATGCGCGACGCTCTTCGCAACCTGAAATCCAACTCGTAAGATCAGACCGCGATCGGGGCCTTGATGGGGGGATGCGGATCGTACCCGGCCAATTCGAAATCCTGGAACGTGAACTCGTGGATGTTCCGGATCGCGGGATTGAGTTTCATGACCGGCAAGGGGCGGGGCTCGCGGCTTAGTTGCAGTTTTGCCTGGTCCAGGTGATTGGCGTAGAGGTGAAGATCCCCGAACGTATGAACGAATGTGCCCGGCTTGAGGCCGCAAACCTGCGCCACCATCAGCGTGAGCAGCGCGTAGGAGGCAATATTGAACGGCACACCCAGGAACAGGTCGGCGCTGCGCTGGTATAGCTGGCAACTCAACTCGCCCTCCAGAACATAGAATTGAAATAGGGCGTGGCAGGGCGCCAGCGCCATTTGGTCCAGCTCCCCGACATTCCAGGCGCTCACAATATGGCGGCGGCTTTGGGGATCGGTTTGAATTTGCCGAATCACCTGGTCAATCTGGTTGATGGAACGCCCGTCCGGAGCGCGCCAATCGCTCCATTGAGCGCCATAGACCCGGCCCAGGTCGCCCTGCGCATTCGCCCACTCGTCCCAAATCGTCACACCGTGCTGGTTCAAATACTGGATGTTGGTGTCACCCCGCAGGAACCAAAGGAGCTCATAAATGATGGATTTGACGTGGAGCTTTTTTGTCGTCAGCAGGGGAAAGCCCTTTGCGAGGTCAAACCGGGCCTGCTCACCAAATACAGAGTAAGTGCCCGTGCCGGTGCGGTCGGCTTTAAACCGGCCAGTGTCCAGAACGCGCCTGAGAAGTTCCAGGTATAGAGTCATGCCAGCGCCGTTGAGCTCGCCATAGCGTGAAAGCATTGGAAAGCATTGAAGTCAGCCAATCAAGCCAATCCTGCAATGGGGAAGGTGCGAGGTCAGAAGTGAGAGGGGAGAGGGACCGATGGCCGAAATTACCTCTCCCCTCTCACTTCTGACCTCGCACCTCCATCCTTGCCTTTCCTCCGGGAGACGGCTTGGCGAAGAATATATTCGACCTGTCCGTTGAGGCTTCGCAGTTCATCCTGCGCCCAGGACTCCAGCTCGGTCCAGAGCGCAGGATCAATTCTCAACAGGAAGGATTTTCGCTCCGCCATCAGCCGTTCAGTTGTAAAGGGTGCCGGCGTTCACCACCGGATGGACTTCGGATTCGCCGCACAACACCACCATCAGGTTGCTGACCATGGCCGCTTTGCGCTCGTCATCCAGATGGACCACTTGTTTCTCGGCCAGGCTTTTGAGGGCCATGTCGACCATGCTGACGGCGCCCTGGACGATTTTCTGCCGGGCATCGATGACCGCCTCGGCCTGCTGGCGGCGAAGCATGGCCTGGGCAATCTCCGGCGCGTACGCCAGATGGGTCAGCCGGGCTTCATCGACGGCAACGCCTGCTTTGCCGAGGCGCTCCTGAAGTTCGTCCTTCAACGCCAGCGACACGTCCCCGACATTGCTCCGCAACGTGATTTCGTTCTCTTCACCATGATCGTAGGAGTAACGGCTCGCGAGGTGACGCAATGCGGATTCACTTTGCGTTTGGACGTATTTTTCAAAATCATCGACGTCAAAGATCGCCTGGGCAGTGTCCTGCACCCGCCAGACGACGACGGCGGCGATTTCGACAGGGTTGCCGCGCTTGTCGTTCACTTTGAGCCGGTCGCCGTTCAACGTGCGCGCGCGCAGGGAAATTTTGTAACGCGGCAATGTCGCCCGGAAACTTTGGGCGCTCTCGGGTTCTGATTTGGATTTTCCATGCTGCTGGAGAGCCGCGCGCAGCCGGCCCTGAGTATTATTCGAATAGAAAGGATTGCTCCAATGAAATCCGCTGTCCCGCACCGACCCTTTGTAGGCGCCGAATAGGATCAGAACACGCGCTTCGTTTGGCTGGAGCGTGAAGAAGCCGGTGGCCAACACGATGCCAATGGATTCCGAGAGCAGGGATATTACAAACAGCGGCCAGAAAGGATGGCCCTGGGCGTGAATACCTCCAATGATCGAATAAATG
>DASRKU010000060.1:0-5549 GCA_035648815.1 Verrucomicrobiia bacterium
GTGGTACCGGACTCGGCACCCGTGCAGTAGCCGATCGAAAAATCCTGCTTGATGCCCCAGCGAACGGCAGTTTTCCGGTCGGACAGCGAAGCCCAGAACTCCGCGCCCTTCAGTTGAGCATTTGGCAAAATAACGCCAAAAACGTTTCCTCCGCAGATCAGTCCGTCGTCCCAGCCGAAATCATGATCCAGGACGAGATCAAAACTCGCAGCCTTTCCCGTGCGCAATGCATCCACGGCCCGATGTTGTATCTCGGCTTCCAGGCAGCCCCCGCCCAGGGTGCCTTCGATGCGGCCATCCGGATAAAAGAGCGCCTTGGCGCCGACTTTTTGCGGGCTGGAACCTTTTGCCCCGGTGATGATGCCAAGGGCGACGGGCTGGTTTTGTTGCGAGGCTTCGGCAAGGGCGGCAAGAACAGGATTTTTCATGATTTACCACCCCGGAATGGAGTTCCGCATGCCAGACATACTAGAATATCTGCCAGGCCTCAGCAAGGCGCTGCGGGGGTTTGGCTTGCCACTGCTTCGATCAGACGGGGCGGTCAATGCGAGGTCTGAAGGAAGTAAATGAGCGCTGCGATGGCGATGGAAGTGAAAATGCCGGCGACAATGGCCCACTGCAGCATCAATTTATGCTTCCGTTTGGCCGCGCGTCCCCCCATGCCGGCAAGCAAGTAATACCGTTCCGGTTCTTTAGGTCGATCAGTCTGTAACATAGCCGCACGCATCAAACGCGAAACTGGGTTTACTCGCGTAACCCGCGTTCGTCAATCCCGTTTTTCGGCTAACGCACGTAAGTGGCGTGAATAGAGCGCGTTGGCAAGCGAGCGACGGTAGGGCTGCGCTACGCGCAGCCGGAAGCGCGGTGAGGACACCGGGGCTTTAAACTCGGGAATGCGCTGATTCTGGCGGCCGCGGGCCTGCGCGCCAGATTCGTGGTAAAAATGCTAATCTTTAACGGTGATATTGTTCTCGAGGTTCTGCACGCCGTTGACCGTTTTGGCAATCTCTCCCGCGCGTTTCTTGGCATCGCGTGAATTTGCGAAACCACTGAGCTGCACCGTTCCCTTGAACGTGGTCACTTTAACGTCGTCGTACTTGTAGTCTGTGTCCTTGGACAGCGCCCTCTTCACGCGTCCGGTGATGGCCGTGTCATCAATGCCCTCACCAGTGCTTTCGTGGTATCGATCCCCGGCGCAACTGGTGGTCAAAACTCCCACAACAGTCGGCACAGCGCCCAGGCTGAGGATGAGACAAGCAGTGTGAAGATTTTTTCCGAAACTCCTGGATATTTTTCTCATATCTTTGATTTTTTTGTTTGCCGCTCCAGCGGACTCGCCTGCGAGGCAGCCCGCGTTCCTATGCGCAAAGTGTTCTATCCCCTCCAGTTTGGGCAATGGGGTGTTTACCCCGCCCCGTAACGCAGACTGCTTGTTGCCCTGCAGAATTCGTCGCCTTCAACCAGCACCGGAGGTGCGGCATCTCTATCGAAAACGACGGTGTCAAAAATTCCCGAGCTCCGGTCCGGAACTAAAGCAATGGAGGGACTCGGCAGCACCTTAGGTGCGGAATCTTTGCAGGCAAGGACCCGAATACAATGCCAGCTCCGTCAGGAGCGACATAGTCCGACCCTGACGCAAAAGTCCCAGTCTCTACCGATGGAAGCTCAGCGGCATGGAGTCGGGCGCAAGGTAATCTTTAAGCCGGCAGTCGCGCAGCACGCGAAGTCCCTCCACCACACACCCCGCATTCAGTTGCGCGCCGGCGACGCTGGTATGCGTGTTGTCCAGCGGGGTAAAATAGATCGTTTTGATTTCGTTGGTGGTCAGGCCCGCGTAATGCCGCTTGATGATCCTGTTCAGATCGAGCATCGGAACTTTTTCTGATTGGGCGACCTGACGCGACCAGGCGGCGTAACGGTCAACATCCATGGGTTTGGACGGCCACGACGGCATCCGTGGAACCGGAGAACAAAGGATGGGAGTCACGTCTTTGGCTCGCGCGTCGGCAATGTATTTTCGCAGGTACCAGCCGTAGGTATGCACCACTTCCTGGCGTTGCTGGATGGGATTGTAAATTTCCCGGGACTCATTACCCAACCCGGGCAGCGTACCGCGGGCGCGGTTGGTGTCATCAAGGGGCCCGCCATCATTATGACCGAATTGGATCAGGACGAAATCACCTGGGCGAGCCTGGGCCAGCATTTTGTCCCACAACCCTTCGGTCTGAAACGTCCGACTGCTTCGTCCCCCGCGCGCCCAGTTGGTGACGGTGATTCGCGACGCATCAAAGAACGGGACGATCACGTCACCCCAGCCCGTCCGGGGTCCCATGGTGTGCACGGTGGAATCTCCCGCCAGAAAGAGGGTCGGTTTGACGCCGGATGCGGCCGCGAGCGGAGGCGGGAGGGTTTCGCAACCGGCCAGGAAGCAGCCTGGCAATGCCAGGGCCAGCACAAGCAGCAGGTTTTGAATCCGAACCCTCACCCTTTCAAAATCAAACAAGGATTTTTCGTAATCTGGAACGAAGTACCGCTTGCCCCTTCTCACCACTCGATGATTCTCCGCTCCCAGCTTGCGTTTTAACATGGTGATGCCGCCGGGTCCGCCAATTTTTCGCGCCATGTCTTTTTCATAGGTGCTGCAGGAAGTGCTCATCACGCCGGGCAACGGTGAGTAGTGCGACGCATCCTTGGCGAGGTTCTGAGCATTCGCTTGAATTTGCGCCGGCGATTGCTTGTTTCTTCGCTGGAATATATTTGTTTGGCCAGAGAAAGGAATCCCTGCTGCAGTTGCGCAATCGACATCTTCTTCGGCTTAAAATTAATATCGAATAACGTGCAGAGTTCCCACGCCTGATCACGCAAAATGCGGTCTTCGCGCTTGAGCCGTTCGTAAAGCGGCGTCCCGGGAAATGGCGTCAGAAATGTTACCTGCACTTCGTACAGCCCTGACTCGCGCACGAACTGAAGCACCTGATCGAACACCTCGGGCGTGTCGCCATCCAACCCGAAAATAAAACAGCCGTTCACGGTGATGCCGTGCGACTGGATTTTTTCTATGGAAGATTTGTAGGAATCGAGCTGTCGGCTCTTCCAATCGGAATTGAGTTCGATGCCCTCAAGGCTTGCCTGGCGGGGGCTTTCCAAACCGATGAGCACCTGCTGGCAGCCCGAATCACGCATCAGCCCGAGCAGCTCGTCATCTTCGGCAACGCGAATATCCGCTTCCGTGAACCAGCGCACACGTTCCTTTGCGAGTTCGCGCAGCAGCCCCTTGTAGTGTTCCCGATGGCAGAAGCTGTTGTCATCGGCAAACTCGATAAACGGACGCGGCCAGATCTTCTTGATCTCTTTGATCTCGGCGATGACTTTTTCAACCGGTTTCAATTTGTAGCGGGAGGTCAGCAAAATGGAGCTCGCGCAGAATTCGCAGCGATGCGGGCATCCCCGGCTGGTCTGGATTGTTAACCGGTTGTATTTGTCGGGGTCAAGCAGGTCAAAGCGGGGCATCGGCGCATCGCCCAGGTCGAACCGGCCCGGATCGGCTTCCCTGTAATACGGCTTCAATTGCCCGTTTTCAAAGTCCTGCAATACCTTCGGCCAAAGCGGCTCCCCTTCGCCAATTACCACACTGGTGCAATGTTCGCCGGCTTCAGCCGGCAGCGAACTGACGGTGACGCCGCCCATCACCACCGGGATGTTGCGAACGCGATAAAAATCGGCGACCTCGTAAGCCTCGTTGAGTTGTGCGGTAAACGTGCTGATGGCGACGAGGTCGAAATGTGCCGGCAGATTCGATAACTGCTTCAAGTCGGCGATTTCATGGTACTCGATATCGAATTGGCCGGGCGTGAGTCCCGCCAATGTGAGCAGCCCCAGGCTGGGGAGGGATGCGATGATTTTGTTGCGGTCGACAAAACCGGGCAGGGTGAGGCCGAGCACGGTGAGTTCCGGGTTGTGAGCGCGCACGCCGCTCATGGCAATGAAGCCGATTCGTTTGGTCGCATTCATGGTTTTGTCAGTTGCCACAGGGTTAGGAGTCCTCCGATGATCAAACTCACTACAGGAACAGCGAAGAAAAGTCGAGCCTTGGAATAATGGGCCATCAGGATGCAGCAGATCGGCATGGTCAAAGCCCCTATGCTGAAGGCCCACGAGGCGGCTGTCAGCGCTGGCGTGGCGCCCAGCGAATGAGCCGTGAAATAGAAGAGAAGATTGACTGATCCAAGGCCGAACAAGGAAATGTGTGCCAGCCGGTAGAGGCGGCGCTTGTAACTGCCGTAGCCGCCCAGCCAATCTTCGCCATGGAAGAACAGGCCGAGGATGAAACCGGAAAGGAACCCAAGGAGAACCCCGATCCAACCCAGCACTAAGTTCAATTCCAGGTGTTGAGAATTCATTTGCGCTCTTCTGATTTAATGTTTAAACCCAGTCAGGATGATGAAGCCCTGCCGCGAAAAATATTACCGTTTCCTGTTCACGGTTTCGGCGATTTACGACACCGGGTTGGGAATTATTTTCACATTCTTCTCCAGGCAAGCTTTCCAGATGCTCGGGATTGCCGACAAGCTGCCTGCATTCGGCGGTTACATATCCCTGCTGGGCGCTTTTCTGTTCGTGATCGGCGTGGCCTATTTTCTGATCGCTCGCGGCGATCTCCGGCGCAACCTGGATTTGATCCTTGTGGGAGTGCTTTACAAGCTCACCTATTGCGCCACCGCATTCTCTTACTTCGCCATTGGCGATGTTCCCCACATTATTTTCGTGAGCCTTTTCGGGGTCGCCGACTTCATTTTCCTGGTGTTCATGATCGAATGCTTCCTTTTTCTGAAAAAGACTGCATCCGTCCAACCCATGCAGGCGGGAAATCAGTAAGAAGGAATCCCACCTCAGGCTGACAACAGAAAAACTGGGGAAGCTTGCCGTCATTGGTGCAGAGAATAAGCGGGATCGACGGTCTTTTGCCAATTGATAAAACCATCCCGGCCCATCGCTTTGTTCGATATTGAAGCCCGTTAGGATTCAATCGAGGGTCACATCTTGGGCTTGAATAATCCAATGGCTGCGCCTTGGGGATCGAGCACTACAGCGATGCGTCCCACCTCGGGCACATCGAACGGTGGAGCGACCACTTTGCCGCCGAGTTTGGCGGCTTTGGCTGCGGACCCGTCCACGTCCTCCACCATGACGTAAGCCAGCCAGTGTGCGGGAACGCCGGGCTGAGGGCATTTCATCAGGCCGCCCACTGTGCCATCACCTTTCTTCAGCAACGTGTAGTCCATCCCGGAGCCAAACACTTCGGTCGTCCAACCCAGCAGGCCGGCATAGAATGTTTTTGCCGCCGCCACGTCCGTAGTCACCAGTTCATTCCAGCAGAAACGGCCAGGCTGGCCCATCATGGATTCGTTTTCTTCGCTCATAATGTCACGCATTGTTGTTTTTTTATCAGAGAGTGGAACTAGTCGGGAAACTCACATACCGGCACAAAGACGCAACCGGTTTGTTGAATGCCTCACGCGAAGCCGCGAAGGCGCGAAGCCCAATATGAT
>DASRKU010000061.1:0-12793 GCA_035648815.1 Verrucomicrobiia bacterium
CTAATCTGATAATTGGTTCCCGATGTTTCGTGCCGCGAAGCCCCTGCTGCACTTTTCAAAACAGTTTTTAATAATCATCCGCATTCCAATCAAGAAATAGTTATTAACAATGGGCTGCAACTTTGCGAAGGCAAACACACCTGAGATGAGGGGTCAATTCCCCTCACCTGCTCCATTCGACCAGTTGGAGATTTTTCGACGAGTTGCGTGCCGGATGATCGGAATAACTGAAAACCGGTTAATTCTGAAAACAGCCCTGTGGAAAATCAATACAACCGGAATTTCTCAACCAGGCGGATACCAGTTGGGCTGGAATCGTAAATTTTACTCGTGCTCCGTGATTTTGAATTTGGCTTCGTGAATTGCGTATCCCTGTTTCTCGAGATCCGCTTGAATCTCGGAGTGCTTCGCGCCCAACATTTCTGGCGCTAATTCCAAAGTATTTAAAAATTGCAGCAATCCAACTGTATCAAGCACCGGTTGCGATACAGAAGAAAATGGCTCGCCCGACGGCAAAAACAAATAGGTGCCTTTCTTGTTCGTCTGATAAACACCCACTGTCATAGTCAAAAAAGATAATCCGTATTCATCCAAACGCAAATATGGCGCGGTACGTTGCCCGGATTGTGATAAGCCATTGGGGTCAAGTCTCAACATTCAACAATTGGAGTTGATGCGGTGGTTGTTTTGCTGTTATGGGAATTGGCAGAAAAGGGGTCGGTTAATGGTATTGACATATTTAGTGTGTGTTAATTAGGTGTCGGCGGTCGGTCAGAAGGGACCAGTGATGGTCGAAACAAAGTTCCCCATGCTGAGGAATGGCAAACAACCTCAGCATGTCGAAGCAGGAAGCGATCATTGGATTGCTGGAAGCGGGCTGGAGTCAGCGGCGGATCGGCCGGGAGACGGGGTTTGACCGCAAGACGATTCGGCGCTACGCCCGTTTGAGAGCGGGGGCAAAGTCCTCCATTTCGATCCCCGGCTCTGGAGACCCAAAATCCCCCATTTGTTACGGATTTAATTGTCGTTGTACTTTGTCCGGAACTGGCGTCGTACGGCTTGGGACCGGCAATTTCTGCAATCGCCCGGTATGTTTTGCCAGGTCAATCGTCCAATGCGCTTTTGGGCGAGTCGAAGCGGCCCTTTTTTGCCATGGCATATCCAGTGCTCAGCAGGCCGCGGATGAATGTCAGTCTTTACCAGGCCGCTGCGGCGATGAACGCGCAGGCACGATGGCAGGAAATGATCACACAGAACCTTGCGGCCGGATCAGTGCCCGGATTTCGCAAGCAGGATATTTCCTTCTCGGCAGTCCAGGCCGGAGCCGACGCCACTGCGCTCAACACTCCGGGCGCGCAGTACCTGCTTCCCACCGCCACCGCCGCCACCAACTTTGAGGAAGGAGAAATGCGCGCCACCGGCAATTCAATGGACTTTGCGATTGAAGGCCCCGGGTTCTTCCAAGTGCAACTGAGCAACGGAAGCACCGGCTACAGTCGCGATGGTGAATTTCACATCAACGCCCAGGGCCAGCTCGTCACCAAACAGGGTTACGCTGTTCTTGGCGATGGCGGTCCGCTCCAGTTTGATCCCAATAGCTCCGCGCCGCTGACCGTCGCCTCCACGGGCGAAATCAGCCAGGGTGACCAGGCCAAAGGCCGCATCCATATTGTGGAGTTCGACAACCCTCACTCACTGACGGCGATTGGCGCAGGTTACTTCCTGGCCGATCGGACCGTTGTTCCGGGCGCAGCGTCGGCTTCGTCCATACGCCAGGGCTTTTTGGAGGGCTCCAATACGTCGCCGACCACCGAAATGGCCAGCCTGATCACGGCCATGCGTATGTTTGAAGCCAATCAAAAGGTGCTCCAAATGCAGGATGAACGCATGGGCCTCGTCATCAGCGATCTGGGCGGCACGTCCTGACCTATGCGCGTGAATCTAACGTCAACCCGGAATCCCAAAGCGGCATCTGTCGCTGCGCCCTCGACCCTCGACCTTCGAACCTCGACTTCCTAGCCTATGCTCCGATCCCTCTACTCAGCCGCCGCCGGGATGGAATCCCAGCAGATGAACCTGGATGTGATTTCCAACAACCTGGCGAACGTCAACACCACGGGCTTTAAGAAGAGCAAAGTCGAATTCCAGGAACTCTTGTATCAGACCACCCGCGCTGCCGGGGCCGACCAGGGCTCGGGCAACCAATTGCCCACAGGCATCCAGGTGGGGCAGGGCTCACGTCCGGTTGCCACCGCCCGTATTTTCACCAACGGCGACCTGACGCAGACCGGCGAATCCCTCGATGTGGCGGTGCAAGGCGATGGTTTCTTTGAAGTGCAAATGCCCGATGGAACCCTGGCTTACACACGCGACGGAGCGTTCAAGACTTCTTCTGACGGCAGGATCGTGACCAGTGACGGTTTGCCGCTCCAGGCGGGATTTCAACCTGTGCCCGCCGGAACCACCAACGTCACCATCGGTTCCAACGGCAATGTCACTTACACCGGCGCGACCGGATCCACGACCTTCCAGGTGCAGTTGGTCCGGTTTAACAACCCCGCCGGCCTGGACAGCCTGGGAAGCAACCTTTACCGCGAAACCTCCGCATCGGGAGCGCCGCAGCTTGGCACTCCCGGCCAAAATGGCTTCGGCTCCCTCAACCAGGGCTATCTCGAATTATCCAACGTCAAAGTCGTCGAGGAAATGGTCAACCTCATTCTCGCCCAGCGCGCTTACGAGGTGAATTCCAAAGCCGTTCAGTCTGCCGACGAAATGATGCAACAAGCCAACAACATGCATCGTTGATGCAATTGACTCGAATTTTCACCATGCCACGAATCAACTCGCAATGGCCTCGGAACGCCTGTTGGCGTTTCAGCATCCTGGCCATCCTCTGGACTGGGTTCGCCCGTTCCCTTTCTGCGGACGAACCCGTCCTTTTGCAAACCAACACTCCCGCCATCGAAGCCGCCACCAACGCGTCCACGGCCAGGCCGCCGGCGCACCGGGATCGGGCTTTTTCCGAACAGGATCTGCTGCAACTGCTCGGCGGCGTCCTGCAACAGGATTACGTTAAAGATCGCGGCGAATTGGAGTTGCGATTGAACCAGCCCTGGAAAAGCCGGACCGTGCCCGATGATGTTTTGACGTTGAAGATTCTCGACGTGCCGACCATGGGTGTCACTCCGGTTTTTGTCGTGCGCTTTGAATTGCACTCAGGGGCGGAAACGGTCGGAACATGGCAAGTCCCGGTGCAAGCCCGGATCTGGCGCGAGGTTTGGACAGCGCACTCGGCGCTCAAGCGTGGCGAGCCGGTTTCGGAAGCCGATCTCGCGCTGGAGCGGCGCGACGTGCTCGCGATGCACGAGCCGCTGGCTGAAATTTCTTCGGGAGATACCACCCTGGAAGTGTCCGAATCCGTTCAAGCCGGGTCGCTGCTGCTGGCCCGGATGGTTAAACCCCGGCCCGTAATTCACCGCGGCCAGGCTGCCGACGCGATGGTCCGCGATGGTGTGCTCAGCATCACGATGAAAGTCGAAGCGCTCGAGGACGGAGCGCCAGGAGACTTGATCCGAGTCCGCAACTTTCAAACACGCCGCGATTTTCGAGGAAAGGTCTTGAATGAACAAACAATTCTTGTCTCGCTTTAACCACATCCGCACGCGCCTGGCCTGCGTGCTCGCGCTGGGCGCAGCCTGCATTCCTGCCGGCGCGCGGGCCCAATCGCTTTGGCACGATAACCTCTCCCGCCCGATGTACGCCGACAAGCGCGCCGCCGGCATGGGAGATATTCTCACCATCGCCGTCCAGGAAAGCACCACCGCCTCGAAGGGAAACAAGACCAGCACCTCCAAACAGTCCGCCCTCGACGCCAGCATCAGTTCATTCTTATACAGCCCGGGCGCCAGCAGCCTGCTGACCAAGGCCGGGAAATTGCCGGCGATGAACTGGAGTTCGAAGAGCAGCTTCGATGGAGGCGGGACGGTCAATAATTCCGAATCCATCGTGGCCTACGTTGCCGCGACCGTCATTGATGTGCTCCCCAACCGCAATCTGGTGATCGAAGGCAAGCGCGAGACCGCCTTCAGCGGAGAAAAACAAACCATCGTCCTGCGCGGAGTCGTGCGCTTCGATGATATCGACGCCAATAATACCGTTTTAAGTTACAAGATCGCCGACGCCAGCATCCATATCGTTAACAAAGGCGCCGTCAGCGACAATCAACGCCGGGGCTGGTTCACCTGGGTTTGGGATAAACTTACGCCTTTCTAACTCATGCGACTCGTTGCTCGTCATCCAATCCCTCGTATTCTGAACTTTGCCGCGGTTGCCCTGGCTTTGTTGATGGGCGGCTCGAGCAGTCCCGCAACAGGCGTACGCTTGCGCGACCTGGTCATCGTGTCCGGCGCCCGGGATAACCAGCTCGTCGGCTTCGGCCTCGTCGCAGGACTCGCCGGCGACGGCGACAAGGATCCTGTTTACACCAAGCAAACCGTCGCCAACCTTTTGCAACGCTACGGCATCACCGTCCCCGCCACCACGCTGTCGGCCAAAAACGTCGCCGTCGTCATGGTCACCGCCGATATCCCTGCATTCGTCAAGTCCGGCGCGCGCCTGGATGTGCAGGTGGCATCCATGGGCGACGCAAAATCTCTTCAGGGCGGAGTGTTGCTGCAAACACCCCTGCTCGGCGCGGATAATAAAGTGTATGCCGTCGCTCAAGGCCCCATGTCCATCGGAGGGTTCGTCGCCGGCGCCGGCGGCGGAGGCGGGGCCACCGTGACCAAGAACCACCCCACGGTCGCGCAAATCATCGGCGGGGCCATTGTGGAGCAAGAAATTCCCACAACCATCGTCCGCGACAACGCGATCGAACTGTTGCTGCGCGAACCGGGGTTCACTTCGGCCGCCCGCATGGCCGCCGGCATCAACGAAGTCTTCACAAATTGCGCCCATGCCGTGGACTCCACCTCCGTGCGCATTCATATCCCCGAAGGCATCCAATCATCACCTGTCGATTTTGTCGCGCGGCTGGAGAGCATTGAAATTACCCCCGAGACTCCCGCCCGCATCATTATCAACGAGCGCACCGGAACGATCGTGGCCACGTCGCGGATCCGGATTTCAAGCTGCGCAGTTTCGCACGGCAACATAACCATCAGCGTGGCGTCCACACTGGATGTTTCCCAGCCGTCCCCGTTCAGCTCGACCGGCCAGACAGTCGTGACCCCGCGCACCACGACCGAGGTGACGGAAGCCAAATCGTCCGTCGTGCCCTTGCCGGAGATGCCCACCGTCGAGAAGGTGGCCTCGGCCTTGAACTCGCTGGGGGTTACTCCGCGCGATGTCATGGCCATTTTTGAAACCATGAAACAAGCCGGAGCGCTCCAGGCTGAACTCCTGATTCGCTAACATGGAGATCCCGGCCATACAACCTCATTTGGAAGCCGCCGACATTGACCCGGAACGGCTGGTCGCCAACAAGCAATTGAGCGAGGAGCAGAAACTGGGGGAAGTGTCCCGGCAGTTTGAGGCCTTGCTGCTGCGCCAGATTTTGCAGAACACCCAGAAGACAGTCATTTCGTCCGAGTTCGCTGATAACTCAACCGCCGCGAGCATTTACCAGGACATGGTCGGCCATCAGCTCGCGGACAATATTTCGAAGTCGGGATCCGTTGGGTTGGCAAAAATGCTCCAACAACAGCTCCATCAACAGCTTCACCCCGCTTCGACGGCCGGACACGACCTTGGATCGAAGGCGCAGCCCACCTCGTTCTTCGGCATGGGTGTTGCCCGGCCTTTTGACTTTTCCGCCACCCGCAAACCCCCCGCTTTGAAACTGCAACTCGCCGCTCCGGCGGCAACGGCTTTAAGACCACATGAATGAATCGCTTCAAAACCTCATCGATGCTCTTAGGGAAGAATTGAAGGAATACGGCGAAATGCTGGCCCTGCTGGATCAACAGCAGGAACAGGTCATGCAACGCCGCGCGCAGGACATGCTCCAGTGCGTCACCGCCATCAACGCCCAGGCCGAAACGATCGCCACCACCCGGCTCGAACGGCAGCAACGCCAGCGGCACATCTCCCTGTGCCTCAATCTACCGGAAAATGCCGGGTTCACCGACATCACCCCCCGCGTCCCAGCCGAGTACCGCCCGCTCCTCCAGGCTCTGGTCCAGGAAAATAACCAGCTCCTGGGCCGCATCCAGCATCGCGCCCGGCAAAACCACCTGCTCCTGACCCGGATTGTCGATCTGATGCAACGCTTTCTCAGCACGCTATTCCCCGGAATGCAACCAACCACCTACAACGACGCCGGGCACGTTCTGGCCTCCGCGCCACCCAAACGCTCCCTTTACGACGCCGTCGGCTGATTTATGCTTGGACTATTTGGACTCCTGAATATGGGTGCTCGATCGCTGCAGGTGCAGCAATCCGGCGTGGAAATCGCAGGACAAAACCTTTCCAATATCAATAACCCCGCTTACGCCCGGCAGCGGCTTCAAGTCCAGACCAGTCTTGTCATCCCAACGGCCCTGGGCCCCGAAGGCACCGGCATCCAGGCTGTCGGCATCCAGCAAATCCGCAACAGCCTTCTCGATAGCCAGATTGCTTCCGAGAGCAGCGTGGGCGGATATTGGAATTCGCAACAGAGCGCCCTGGAAAACGCGCAAATCCAGCTCGGCGAATTCTTCAATCAGGCCGCTTCGAGCGTCGACAGCAGCGCCACAGCCGGAAGCGCAGCCCTTTCCCAGGGAATTGCCGCGCAGCTCTCGGGTTTCTTCAATTCATGGCAAAGCGTGGCCGCAAATCCTGCTTCCCTCACCGCGCGCCAGGCGCTCGTCAACCAGTCCCAGGGCCTTGCCGACAGCCTCAACCAGGCCTCGCAACGGCTCTCGTCCCTTAGTGACTCGCTCGACAGCTCTGTCAACACCGATATCGGCTCCGCCAACCAGGCCTTGTCCGATATTGCCGATCTGAATAAACAAATCGCGATCGGGGAAATGTCCGGCGGGACCGCAAATGACCTGCGGGATTTGCGCCAGCAAAAGCTGGAGCAACTCGGCGCACTCGTGAACTTTGATGCCAGCACCGGCGCCGATGGATCAGTCAATATCAGCGTCAACGGGACACAGCTCGTCTCAGGCCAGCAGGTGGTCGACACGCTCCAAAGCTACAATGCGGGCGGAGGCCAGCTCCTGGTTCGCACCGCCACCTCGGCCACACCGCTGACCCTGACGGGCGGCTCGATTCAGGGCACCATCGCCGCGCGCGATGGCGCGCTCAAAACCATCCGGGACCAGCTCGACTCGCTGGCTTCCACTCTCGTCGGCCAGGTGAACGGAATTTACGTTAACGGATACGATTTGCATGGCAACACGGGAGCGACCTTTTTTTCCGGGACCGATGCCGCGACCATTGGCGTCAACAACACCCTCCAGACCGATCCTTCCCTGGTGCAGGCAGGTGGAGCCCCCGCCGCCACCGGCGACAATACCATCGCTCTGTCCCTGGCCCAGCTCGGGGAACAGTCCAACGCAGCCCTGAACAACCAGACATTCTCCCAGGCTTACGACCTGGACGTCGCCGGATTTGGAAATTCGCTCTCCAACGCCAACAATCAGGTGTCCAATTACACCGCATTGAACACAATGCTGCTGAACCAGCGTGATTCGGTCAGCGGCGTGTCGCTGGAGGAGGAAATGACCAGCCTGATCACCTTCCAGAAAGCCTACCAGGCCTCCGGCAAAATTATTACCACCGTGGATGAAATGCTCCAGGTGCTCGTCAATCTCAAGACCTGAGCCGAGCGCAATTTGATGAAAAAGCTACAACCCCATCCCTGATATGCGTGTCACTGGCACTTCCTATACTGCTGCATTGGTCGAGCAGATGAATTCGCTCACGGCGCGCCAATACCGTCTTCAAAACCAGGCCACCACCGGCCAGCGCATTCAGGCGCCCGAAGACGATCCTGCCGCGATGGGCCAGGCCATGAACCTCCAGGCGGAGATAAGTTCTGTAAACCAATACGCGGCGAACATCTCCACCCTCCAGGACCGCAGCACAGCCGCCTTTAACGTGTTGCAGCAGCTCAAAACCATTACCGACAGAATCGGCGAAATCACCACCCAGGCCGGCGACGTCACCAAGTCCCCGGATGATCTGAAGAATTACGCGACGGAAGTTACCCAGCTGACGGAGCAAGCGGTCCAGTTGATGAACAGCAAGCAGGGCGACCAATACCTCTTCGCTGGCACAAACTCCAACCAGGCGCCCTACACGATTTCCAAAGACGCCAACGGCAATGTCACCGGCGTGACCTACGGCGGCAACAGCGATGTTCCGGAGTCAGAGATTGCGGAAAAAACCACCCTTGGTGTGGACGTGCCGGGTGACAACACTTCGGGCACCGGGGCGCGCGGGGTCGTCAAGGACGACCGTTACGGAGCCGACCTCTTCACTCACTTGATTTCACTCCAAAACCATCTTTTGTCAGGCGACACGAATGCGATTACCACCGTGGATCAACCGAATCTCGCCAACGACGAAGACAATGTTATTTTCCAGGTTGCCACCAACGGCGCCGTGCAGTCGAGGCTCGAGGCCGAATCTTCCATCGCTCAAAACCGGACTGGATACCTCAAGCAATCCATTTCCGATGTGGCGGGCGCCGACATGACGACGACGCTGGTGCAATTGAGCCAGACACAGAACGCTTACCAGGCCGCCCTACAAAGCACCGCAACTATTTTGCAACTCCAGCAAACGCTCCTGAATGCCATTCCTTCAATCTAATTAAAAAGCTTTTCAGCGCGCTGGCTTGGGAACTTTAAACCTCAGGCGCAAGGCCTGGATCTTTTCAGCCGAGCCGGCAAAAAGGTTTTCCGGATAACGGCGATAAAACAATATCTCCTCCAGCACGGAGGCCTGGCCATAAAGATTGGCCGACATGCCGGCCAGGTATTGAAGCCTTAAATTTCCATCCCGGTTGATTTCCGCGGACTTCAACCACGCCTTGAGCCCTGCGGCATCCCCTGCATACGTCGCCAGGAGGCTGACAGGCGATTTGAACCCCACTTCGCTGAGGGACGCCGCCAGCGCCGGATTGGCGTCCAGCATTTCCTGGATCGCGTCGACGCGAACACTGAGCGGCGCCGGGCTGCCCAGGACAACGGCATCGTAGCCTTCGCCATTTTCATCGTTGCTCCAAAGTGTTCCCTGGGGAAAAACATCAAAAAAGGTCGCCAGCTCGCTTTTTATCGCGGCCGTATCGGTTTCATAAAACGGAATCCACTGCGCGACGACTCCTCCGGGCTGGAGCCGGCGACGGCACGCTTCGAAGTATTCCCGGGTATACAACGTGGCCGCCCCTTTTACCCAGGGATGGATCGGGTCGGAGGTGATGATGTCGAATTGCTCCCGGGTCGTGCTGACGAAATGACGGGCATCGTCGAACACCAATCGTACGCGCGGGTCGGCCAGGAGGTCATGATTTTCTTTTCGGAAGAACGGAGTGACTTTTTGAGGTATCAGCGATTCGATCTCGCAGATCACGATCTTCTCTACGCCGGGATAGTCCACGAACGAACCGGCGGTGATCCCTGCGCCGCATCCGACCACAAGGACCGAACGGGGGTTGAGATGAACCAGGCCCGGAATGTGGGCCAGCATGCGTTGCATCCGCATGTCTGCCGGATCGGTCGAAGCTTCGACCTTGCCGCTGATGTGAAAGTTTCGTGTCCCGTCGCTCAGCTCGGTCACTGCCAGAGATGCGTTAAGTCCTTCGCCGACGTACAGGATTTTGCGATCGTCTCTGTAGGTGGGCAGGAAGCGGCCATGCGCCACCAACTGCCACGGAATCCCGGGCACGTGCAGGGCCAGCAGCGCGGCAATGCCGACTATGGCCAATGCCGACGCCCACGCCCCGCGCGAGCCGAACACTCCCGAACGGCGTTGAGGAAGAAGCAGGATCAATGCAGCAAGTCCCGAGCAGCCGATGAGTAATTCCTGGGTGTGGCGGCTTCCAAGTTGCGGGATGAATAACAGGCTCGTGCCAACAGCTCCGGCGATGGCGCCGAGAGTGTTTGCGCCATACAGCCCGCCCACAACCCGTCCCGGGTCCTCACTGCCATGAGAAAGGCAGGCCAGGGCCAGGGGAAAACTCGCACCCCAACAAATCGTTGGCGGCAAAATGGCCCATGCGCAACGGACCAGGTCGAGCTGGAAATTAAACCACGGACTGGACGACAGCACTGGATTGACGGGCCAATACGGCAGGGAACGCGCCAGCATGAACGCCGTCCAGGCAATCGCCCCCATCAGCACCGCCTGGCAGGCAACCAGGGCGAGACGAGCCCGCGCCGGGTCACGAGCAATCACCGAGCCCAGGGCGCTGCCGATTCCAAGACCCACCAGGAACACAGCCACAATCAACGAAAACGTATACACCGTCGGGCCCAGCATCAGCGACAGCAGACGCGTCCAAACAACTTCCCCGCCCAGCGCGCAAAAGCCTGAAACTCCAACTGCAATGTGAATGGCTGAAAGCCGCCCCGGCTTGCTGCCAGGGCTGCGCTGCGCGCAGCCGGACCCGGCCAGGAAATTCTGAGTCACCGGTTCAACAGAGTGCCCGAAGGAAAGGCCGAAACCCGCCAGCGCCAACAACCCGTTCAAAGCCGCCGCCGCATAGGTGGCACTGGACATGTCCCCCACTCGCAACAGGTAAAAACCCGCAAACAGAGCACCGAACCCCCCCCCGGCAATGTTCGCGCCATATAAAAAGCCAACGCCCGATGCCCTTTGTGGAGTCGCTTTCAGCCACCTCGAAATCGCCGGGAGCGTCGCCCCCATCAACATCGTCGGACCCAGCAAACAGATCATGGAAATCAAACCCCGGACCAGGATGCCCGCAGCCCCGTGTCCCGGGTTCATGACATAGACCCGTGTCAGCCACGGCAAAGCGATCAGCACAAGGATTCCAAACCCGGCGACTCCCGCCTCCAGCGCCGCGTAGATTAAAAACGGATTCAAGCGCGCAGGGACGATGCGCCAGAGGAAAATGCTGCCAAGGCAAAGCCCGCCCATGTAGGTCCCCAGCAAAATGCCAAGCGACACGGCAGAGGAACCGATGACAAGCTGCAATAACTGAAACCAAACGATCTCGTAGATCAAAGCCGCGCAGCCGCTGCCCGCAAACATCAACAGGAGCAGTGCAAAAATGAACGGTTTGCCCGGGCAGGCCATGTCCTTGCGTGTTGCCTCTTCCATCATCCGGAAATCAGTTGGGATTTTCGGCAGGGTAGGGCAGGGGTACGCTGGCGGCAAGAAGAGTCCGGGTATCGAAGCGAGGGTTCGTCTTGTACATGGAAGAAATCAGTTGCTTGCCCTGGCCCTCGTTTCAAATCGCACGGGCGCCGCTGCCACTCTGGTGCTGACATTCCCGCGCAATCCGTGTTTCATTCCCGAACAATGGCAGAACTTCCGGACCAACTCCTGACCAATTTGCTCAAGGCCGTTTCGCGCTCCTTTTATCTCACGCTGCGCATCCTGCCTGAATCGGTCCGCCCTCAAATGGGCCTGGCATACCTGCTGGCCCGAACCACGGACACGGTCGCCGATACAGAACTGGTCCCCGAGAAACAAAGGCTGGAGTCCCTCCATGCCCTTCGTGACCGCATCCTGGGCCGCCAGTCTGCGCCAATGGATTTGGGCGAATTGGCCCGTCACCAGGGTTCGCCCGCCGAGCGCGTGCTTTTGGAACGCTGCGAAACGAGCCTGCAATTGTTGCTGACGCTCCCGGCACCGGAACAGCAATTGATCCGCGACGTGCTGGACACGATTATCAGCGGACAGGAAATGGATCTGCGCCGGTTCGGCCAAAGCTCCGCCATCGTGTCCCTGCCATCTGAAGTTGAACTCGATGACTATACGTATCGCGTGGCCGGCTGTGTCGGTGAATTCTGGACGAAACTTTGCCGCAGGAATGTTTTTCCACGAGCTGCGCTCGACGATTCTTTTCTCCTGGCGAGTGCGGTGAAGTTCGGCAAGGGACTTCAGTTGGTCAATATTCTCCGCGACCTTCCGTCGGACCTTCGCAGGGGAAGGTGCTATCTTCCCGGAGATCAGCTTGCCGCTCGCGGATTATCAGGGGCGGATTTATTACTGCCTGAAAACGAACCGCGGCTGCGGCCGATCTACGATGTCCAGCTTGGCCGCGCCGCATCACACCTCGCCGCAGGTTGGGATTATACAAACGCCCTGCCGTGGCGTCACATGCGGGTCCGGCTCGCCTGCGCATGGCCGATACTCATTGGAACCAGGACCATTGCCGGCTTGCGGCATGCAAACGTGCTCGATCCCGATCAGCACGTCAAAATCACCCGGCGCGATGTTCGCCGCATTCTTGCCCGGACAGTGCTGCTCTATCCATTCCGCGGGGCATGGCGCAATCTCTTCTCCGAACCTGCGGGGAAAGCTGTTGCTTCATAGCACATTTTCACGTAATAGAATAGCTCATGCAGATTTCAAGACGCATTCTCTTGGCCTGTGTGGCAGCCACTGCGCTGTTTCCTCTGGTGGCCCTGTCCGGGGACAATGCAGCACAAGTCAAGGCGCGCGAGGCATTGGAACAACAAATGAACCAGGCACCGCCGGCTGAGCCCGCCATTGTTCCGCCGCCCCCGATGCCCGCGGCACCGCCGCCAGCTCCCCCGGTTCCGGCACCTGTCAAGCAACGGCGGGCGCCCAAACCCGCCGCAGCCAAACCTTCCGAAGTCGTCAAGGCGCC
>DASRKU010000062.1:0-10589 GCA_035648815.1 Verrucomicrobiia bacterium
CTATTCTATCGTTTCAGAATTGATGACCCACGATGCCAGACGGCGCGGAACAGCCATGCCAAATCCCGACGGTCCGGGACTGGAAGCGCTGCGTCGCCTGTGTTGGCGTGAGTATCAGTTTCATTGAACGCGACGTAACAAACACTATCGCGGCGCATTTGTCAAAAAAATTCTTGCAAACGCATGAAATTGGCAATTCCCTGTTGCAATACAAAGCCCGCAAATCTGCCAAGGTTTGTTGCAGGAACGATTGATATTAAAGTGAGAACGGAATGAGTGGAGCTCCATTAAAGATGGTGACCTGCAGCAACTGCAACACCAAGGTATTCATCTCGGGGGACTTGCCCCCGCTCGCCACCGAATCGTGCAAGAAATGCGGCAGCCCTATCATGATGCCGCTGCTGCTGCGCCAGTTCGAACTGCAAAGCGTCATCGGCTCCGGCGGCATGGGAACGGTGTATCGCTCCATGGACACCACCCTCGCGCGCATGGTCGCGGTCAAGCTGATGAAGAAGGATTTGCTGAGCGAGCCCAAGGCGCTCGAGGACTTTGTCCGGGAAGCCCGCGCCTGCGCCTCCCTGAACCACACCAATATCATTCACATCTACACGTTCGATGAATGGGAAGGCCAGCGATACCTGGTGATGGAACTGGCCGATTGCGGCAGTTTGGATTCCAAAATCGAGAAGCAATCGCGCGTTTCCGAACTCGAAGTCCTGGACATCGGAATCAAAATCTCCTCGGCCCTGGACATGGCGCTCAAACACAATTTGCTGCATCGCGACATCAAACCGGGAAACATTCTTTTCAATGCGGACAATGAGCCCAAGCTCGTGGATTTCGGCCTGGCTCGAAGCGCGGAGGCGGACCAGGAAATCGAGAATGTGACCTGGGGCACTCCTTACTACGTGGCTCCGGAGAAGATCAAGCGCGAGAGGGAAACGGCGCTATCGGACATGTACAGTCTTGGCGGGACGTTGTATCACGCGCTGACCGGGCACGTGCCGTTTGAAGCGCCGACGGTTGAGGAGCTCGTGTCGGCTCACGTTCACATTCCGCTGACGGCGCCGAACCTGGTATTGCCCGAGGTGACGCAGGGCACGAGTGATGCCCTGGTCAGAATGATGGCCAAAGAACCTCGGGACCGGTTTCGCAGCTACGACGAGTGCAGGATGGCACTGGAAGTTTCGCGCAGCCAACTGCTGATCGCCCAGACGACCCATTCGGCGCCTTCGGCCAAGAGCAAGACCAGTTGGTGGCGGCGGTGAGAATTCCGCCACGGTCGTCTTGTCCGAGGGTGTTCGACATACGCGCCAGCACGTGGAGTGCGTGCGCTTCAGCGCCGCTGTGGGTTTAGCGCCCCTCGCATACGATCCCGCTGGGGGCGTTCCCAATCCAGAGCGCCGGTGAACCGGACGCACTCCACGTGCTGGCGCATTGGCCCTACTCCAGGCGATCAACAAAAAAGGCAGGTCTCGCTCGAGACCTGCCTGTGCATTGAAAACTCGAATTTACTTGGGTGGGGCGTCGGTTGTCTCGGTTTTCTTCGTGTGCGTCTTGGGCTCTTTTTCTCCGAAACGAATCATGGTGGCGTGCAGCTTGCCGCCTTCGGCCTTCGTGTAAGCCCCGCTGACATGCTCGCCCACGACGCCGTCCTGAAGCGTTCCCGCCTTGCCCGGGGCCTTAGAGATCTTTGTCTCGGGTGTGACCTGGATGGTTTGCTCTCCCACGGTGATGGTGTTGCCCACGCTGTCCACGGCCTTTAATTTTCCGTGGAAAGGCAGGACGCCCGGCTTCATGGCCCTTGGCTTTTTTTCAATGGCCGCACTGTTTGTGTCCTGGGCGCGGAGAGCCGAAGTCCCTGTGATTCCCGCGACCAACAGGCCGAACAGACATGCTTTGAGAATACATTTGTTCATAACACTGATTTCTTTTCTTTTTGGTTTTGTAATGCAACTGCGATAAGACGCCGCACTGTTATCACAATCACATCCGCAATCAAGAGTTTTTTCACCAGCTCCCATCCACCAGCAACTCGATGACTTTGCGGGCCAGGTCATCGGCCAGGAGCGGCCGCGCCTGCCGCTCCGCGCTCGTCAAATCCGAGCCGACGCGCACCATCGTGTGCCCCGTTACCGCCCGCTGCCAAAGCACCTTTCCATTGCCGGCGTCGCGGACTGTCACTTCCGCCTTCAGGCTGACGCTGAAATCCCGCACCGTCAAAACGTCCTGAGGAACAAAGCTAAGCCCCTGGCGGGAATACAACGTGAGCACCCCGCTGACAATCACGTCGGGGTCCCCGTGCGTCGACAATCGGTATGTGCCATCCTCTTGAATCCGGCGGCGCAGTGCGGTCGTGACGTCGTCGCCGATGCGCGGTTGGAGGGTTTGATTGGTAAAGGGCTCGATGCGCACCGTCCTGCTGCCCGCTTCCAAGCCATTGGTGGGCCCGAGGGTGTAAGCGGCGCAGCCGCCCAGCAAGCCAATCGCCAGGCCGGCGACGAGCAGTTTTCCGACGCGAGTCATGGCGCCGCTTTCGCGGTCGGTTGAACGCGCTTCTTGATGGCGTCGATCCGTTCCCGCGCCCGCGGCGCATCGGGCGCCTCGGGGTCGCGCAACAACACTTCATTGTAATACACCAGGGCCCCTCGCCATTTTTTGCTTTTCTGATAATAGCTGGCGATCTCAAAATTGCCCCGCGCCTGCTCGATCCTGAGCTGGGTGATGAGCTTCTGCGCTTTCGCAACGCGCGGATCATCCGGGAAGAGGGTGGTAAAATCAGTGAAGGTGGCGATTGCCTGGCCTGCGGTGCTCTGATCGTATTCGGCGGTTTGGGCTTGATGGAAAAACGCCATCGCTTCTTTATAGGTGGCGTCGGCGGCGATTCTCGGCCTGTCATTGTAACGGTCCGCCGCGAGTTGATAAGCTTTGACTGATTCGGGGAAATTGGACTGCTTGTCGCGAGCTTCGCCAATGTTCATCTGCGCTTCCGGCGCGATGCCGCTGTAAGGCCCGTTGTTCACCACCTTCTGATATAAACCGGCTGTTTTCTCCATGGATGGAAAGAACGGGATGTACGACCACAATCGGAACCACTGGCCGGCCAGGAAGCGGCCGGCGATTTCATATTGCCGTTTCAGGACATCCTCGTACTGGACCGCCTTGGGATATTTTTCGAGGAGTTTCTGATATTCCTTGAAAGCCCGTTCGTCGAGATGTTTTTGCTCGTAGCATCGGCCCACGACGTATTGGGCTTGCGGCGCGTAATCGGACAGCGGCCAGGTCTTGACGACCCTGCGGGCGGCCTTGAGGGCGAGGCCGTAATCTTTTTTGTCGAACGCATCCTGGGCGACGATCAACTGGTCTTTGGCGCGGGCGCGTCTCCAGCTGCCTTCTCCGCCCACAGGTTCGTAGGTCCAACCCTCGCCGGGAGTATAGATGAGCGGGGCGGGGGAGGAATACGGGAGGGCCAGCAGGCACAGCACGACCAGGAAAATTCGGATCAACCAGCGGTTCATAATGGGACGGTAATAACGCGCGGAGGACTCTGCAAGAACGGAGATGTTTCGTTTGGCTGGCTCGGGCGCATTCACTTCTTTGGGTGGTCCCTCTTAATCCTTAATCCTCATCTTAATCCTAATCTTCTTCGTGCATAGCGTATTCATCAGATCAGGATTAAGAGAAAGATTAAGATTAGAAGCCTGGGCCGCGCTACCCAAAAAAGTGAAATGCGCCCTGGCAAGCCCGCCTCGCGGGATCCGTGTGCATCCTTGGTTGAAATGAGCGGTTACGGCTTCAGCCTTTATACACCACCATCACCCCGTACTCGGTCAGCAGCTTTTGGGTGCCGATGTCCAGGAAGGAGTAATTGATGCTGTTAATGCTGACGATATTGGAGTCGCCGATTTTTCCGAGAAATTGGCTTACCACTTCGTCGAAACGGTCGTGCCCGACCTCGATGCAGTCCGTGTGGCGGATGGTCCTGATTCGGATTTTTTTATCGGATTCCTTGGCAGCCACCTCAAGAGGCACCAGCGGTTTGGCGATGAGGCTTTCGGCGGGCCGATCGTGGACGGGGACTTTGAGATGCCGCTCGAGTTTGGCGGCCGCGGAGCTGGCAATGGGATTAACGGGGCCGGCGCCGGAGGCGGGAGGGATATTCCCGGTCGTGTCGCCAGCCGAAGTTGTGCGCGTGCCCTCGGTTCCGGGCGCGGGTATGAGGATGGTTTCACCGCACGAAGGGCAGTCGATTTCCGTTCCGGCTCCGGAACTGTCCACTTCGAGTTCCTGTTCACACTCGGGGCAATGGAAGATGATGTCCATAAAATGAAATGATGCGTCGATGCGTCGCTGCGATCGCAGCCCCAGATTACAATGGGCTCTTTGCGCATGACCAGAAGAAAAGCGCAAGCCACTTTCCGCGTGCGTTCCCTGGGAACGTGCGTATCTTGCCCCGATTCATGGCCACGATCGAGCCGTTTGCCGCCCTGCGCCCGGACCCGGTACTCGCCCCCCGCATTTGCGAGCTTCCGTACGATGTCATGTCTTCCGAGGAAGCCCGCCAGATGGCCGCGGGCAACCCGCTGAGTTTTCTCCACGTCAGCAAACCCGAAATTGATCTGCCTGTCGCGACGGATCCGCACGCGCCGCAAGTGTACGCCCGGGGAAAGGAGAACTTCGACCGGCTGATCTCCCAACATGCGTTGCAGCAGGATTCCCAGCCCTCCCTCTACCTCTATCGGCAGGTCATGGGGGCGCACACGCAAACCGGCCTGGTGGGCGTCGCCAGTTGCGAGGAGTACCTGCAAGGGATGATCCGAAAACACGAGCTGACGCGACCCGATAAAGAAGATGACCGGGTCCGGCACATCGAAACCCTGAACTCGCAGACCGGCCCGGTGTTCCTGACGTACCCCGCGGTTGCCGTCATTGACGAGATGGTGGCGCGAGCGACCGCCGGGAAGCCGGATGTGGATTTCACCGCCGCCGATGGTGTTCGCCACAGTTCCTGGACGCTCAAGGATGCGGGGTCCATCCGAAACTTTCAGCGGGAATTTGCGCGCCTTCCCTGTGTGTACATCGCCGATGGGCATCATCGCAGCGCGGCGGCGGCGCGCATTTACAGGAAGCGGCGGGCGGCGGGGCCCGGACGCAGCGCGTTTTTCCTCAGCGTTTTTTTTCCGCACAACCAGCTCCAGATACTTCCATACAACCGCGCGCTCAAGGATCTTCACGGGCTGGAGTCCCGGCAATTGCTGGGCAAACTGGAGGACATTTTTGTTGTGAAGACACCGGGCCGCGCCGCGCCCGGGCGGCGGCACGAACTTGGGCTGTATCTCGAGAACCGCTGGCACACACTCACGTTCCGACCCCGGTTGACCGCCGGCCATGACCCGGTTGAAAATCTCGATGTGGCGCTGCTTCAGAAATTCGTGCTGGACCCGATTTTTGGGATCAACGATTCGCGAACAAGCGATCGCATCAGTTTCGTCGGGGGCATTCGCGGCACGGGCGAGCTGGAAAAGCTGGTGAACAGCGGCCAGTTCGCGTGCGCCTTCTCCCTGTTTCCAACCGGGATCGACGAACTGATGGCCATTGCCGACGGCGGTGGCATCATGCCGCCCAAGAGCACGTGGTTTGAACCCAAACTCCGCGATGCGATGTTTTGCCATCTCCTGTAACGCAGGATTGATTTTGAAATGAACCGCTCCTGGTTGACCCGTTTCGCCTGGATCTCGATCCTGGCAGCCCTGTTCACGATCGTGCTGAAAGGGGCGGCCTATTTCATCACCGGGTCGGTGGGGCTGCTGTCCGACGCCATTGAATCCGTCGTCAACCTGGTTGGCGGCATCATGGCGTTATCCATGTTGACGGTGGCGGCGCGACCGGCTGACGAGGACCATGCGTACGGCCACTCGAAAGCCGAGTATTTCTCGAGCGGAGTCGAAGGCGCCCTGATCGTCATCGCCGCGATCAGCATTGCCATTGCCGCCGTGCCGCGTTTGATGGTGCCCAAACCCCTTGCGCAAATCGGCATGGGCCTGGCCGTCTCGATGGCTGCTTCCCTGATCAACCTGGCGGTGGCGATCCTGTTGCTTCGGATTGGGCGGAAGCACAACTCGATCACCCTGGAAGCCAACGCGCATCACCTCCTGACCGATGTATGGACCTCCCTGGGCGTTCTCGTCGGAGTGGGGTTGGTGGCGCTGACATCCTGGAACCGGCTGGATGCCATCGTCGCGTTGATTGTTGCGGCCAACATTATTTGGACAGGAGCGCGCATCGTGCGCCGGTCTGTTTTGGGGCTCATGGACACGGCGTTGACGCCGGCCGATATGGAAAAAGTGCGGAGCGTGCTTGACCGGTACACGAGCCAGGGTGTGCAGTTTCACGCCCTGCGCACCCGGGAGGCGGGCGCGCGGAAATTTGTATCCGTGCACGTGCTGGTTCCCGGGACCTGGACCGTGCAACACGGCCACCAACTGCTGGAGCACATTGAAAGTGATGTTCGCAAGGAACTCCCCGACAGCACCGTTTTCACCCATCTCGAATCGCTGGATGATCCCGCGTCCTGGGAGGACCAGAACCTGGAGCGCGGCGGCAATGGGCAAGGGACTCCGCAGCCACCCAAGGATCCGAGGAGTTGATCGGGAGAAATGCGTTTTAATCACGGATGGTCACGGATGGACACGGGTAAGGCATGGGTAGGGCTGCGCTGCGCGCAGCCGGACGCACGCAGTGCGCCCCTACCCCCTTTTATCCGTGTCCATCCGTGGTTAAAAACCCGGAGCGGCTCGATTTTCCGCTGGCGTCTTCCGTCCGTTGCCGGTTAATTGGCTCCCGATGAAAATTGTTTTGGCATACTCAGGAGGGCTCGACACCTCGGTGCTGCTTTCGTGGATCAAGGAGAATTACCAGGCTGAGGTGGTGGCGTTCTGCGCCAACATCGGGCAGGAGGAAGAACTCAAGGGGCTGGAAAGGAAGGCAAAGCGGACAGGCGCCTCGCGGATTTACATCCTGGATCTGGAGGAGGAGTTTGCGCGCGATTTTATTTTTCCGATGATCCAGGCCGGCGCGATTTACGAGAACCAGTATTACCTGGGGACGAGCATCGCCCGGCCGCTCATCGCCAAGGGCATGATCGAGATTGCCCGCAAAGAGAAGGCGGATGCGATCGCTCACGGGGCCACGGGGAAAGGGAACGACCAGGTGCGATTTGAACTGACGGCGGCGGCGCTGGCGCCGGATTTGGATGTCATTGCACCGTGGCGGGACAGCCTCTTTCGCGATCAGTTCCCGGGCCGGGCGCAAATGATTGCTTACTGCGAGAAGAAGGGCATCCCGGTGCAGGCCACGGCAAAGAAGCCCTACTCCATGGACCGGAACCTTCTCCATATTTCTTTCGAGGCGGGCATCCTGGAGGATCCGTGGATGGATGCTTTTGCGCCATCGAACAAGAACATGTTTGTGCTCAGCGTGGCGCCCGAAGACGCGCCGAATACGCCGGAATATGTGACGCTCGATTTTGTCAAAGGCAACTGCGTTGCGGTGAACGGCAAGCGATTGAACCCGCTCGGGGTGATGCGGACGCTGAACCGGTTGGGCGGCAAGCACGGAGTCGGCAGAGTCGACATGGTGGAGAATCGTTACGTCGGAATGAAATCGCGGGGCGTGTATGAGACTCCCGGCGGCGCCATCCTGCACTTTGCCCATCGCCAAATGGAAACGCTCACCATGGACCGCGAAGTCATGCATTTGCGCGATTCGTTGATCCCGCGTTACTCGGAACTGGTGTACTATGGATACTGGTTCTCGCCCGAGCGCCTGGCCCTGCAGGCTTTCGTCACCGAAAGCCAGAGAAACGTCACCGGCACCGTCCGCGTCAAGTTGTATAAGGGCAATATCATGATCGCCGGACGAAAATCTCCCGTGAGCCTTTACAGCCCGAATATCGTGACCATGGAGGCCGATCCGACCAAGGCCTACAACCAGGATGATGCGACGGGATTCATCAAGCTCAACGCCCTGAGGTTGAGGGTCGCTGCCCGGGTGAGCAGGAAAAAGAAACACTAGTATAATGGGACCGACCCTCACCCGGCCTTCGGCCACCCTCTCCCATCCGATGGGAGAGGGACGGGGTGAGGGTTTCCGGGAAGCCAACCGACGACGATCGGAATATTTCCGTACCGTGACCTGGGTCTTTGCCGGCCTGGCGGCAGTCTGTTTCCTCTCTGGCTGCTTAAGCGGCAATCCCGGCATCACCATTTTGAACCTCGAGACAGGCCGCCAGGTCATCAGAACTGTTCCAGGATCTTTTAACGAGTTGCCCATCGACGTCGACGCAGCCGGCAAAACATTTCGCACGATTCAGCGGAGTGAAACCAACAGCCTCGTGTTGAGGACTGTGAATTTTCAGGGGAAGACCAAAACCGAAAAGGCATTTCCCATTCCGGACAGCGCGCTGGAAGCCTACGGTTCGACATGGGCCTACGCCATTTCTCCGAAAGGGGACGCGGTGGCATACCTGGACGCATCTTCGCATGAGCTGCGGATTTACGACTTCGCATTGAAGAGCTCGCGAACCATTGCTTCACCGGCAGGCGGTTCATCCGTGCAAGTTTCTTTTCTATTCTGGACGGATGGCGGACGTTTGATCTTCGGCGCGCACGATCTGAACGCCGTCGAGCATGACCTGATCCTGCTTGTCGATTCAAACACAGGAACGCAGGAGATCCTGGCGCAGCCCGTGGCGCTGGCCGCTTTCCAGAATGCCCTCTCGCCGTCCGGGAGATTTCTCGCGTATTGGGAAGGCACGCGGCGGTCCAGCATGGAAGGCCGACTGGTGCTGTACGATCTTGCGTCGCGGACACCCGTTGGCGTTGTGAAGTCGATGAGCGGGAAATGGCTTTCGCGGCCGCAATGGAACGTTCACGAGGATTGCCTGGCGTACGAAGAGGGGGCGCGGCAGATCATGATGTACGCGGTGTCCGATCGGACTTCGTACGTGGTCGCCGAGGCTGCGACGAACCAAATGGTCTACCTGAACGGATTTGGCTCGCGCGAGGTGCTTTACAAGACCTCTCCGAAAATGGGAAGTCCGATGGACGAACCATTGCGCATTCGTGACGTATATGGCCCGAAAGAGCGGCAGATCGCGGGGGTTCGGATCAATGGTCCCGCATTCGTGGTTGAAAACGGCGCCATTTTGATCGCGAAAACAGGTTTCTGAACTGGAACGGGTCCTCCATGAAATATACCTACGAGCAACTGGCGAAGATGATCGATCACTCCCTTCTGCACCCCACATTGACCGACCAGGAGTTTGATGCGGGCTGCAAACTTGCCGCGAAGTACGGCGTGGCATCGGTGTGCGTGAAGCCATACGCCGTCCCGCGCGCCGCGGAACTCCTGGGCGCGACCGGCGTGCGCGTCGGCTGTGTCATCGGTTTTCCGCACGGCAATTCCTGCACCGAATCCAAGCGGTACGAAACCGAGCTCGCCTGCCGCCAGGGCGCGGTGGAAATCGACATGGTCATCAATATCGGCAAGGCGTTGAGCGGCGATTGGAACTATGTGCAAGCCGATGTGCGGGCGGTATGCGAGGAGGCGCACCGTCGCGGGGCGCTGGTCAAGGTGATCCTGGAAACCGACTACCTGGCCCAGGGCGGCGCCGGGCTGGACGGCGACGGGCTGAAACGCAAATTATGCCAAATCTGCGAGCGTGCCGGAGCGGATTGGGTCAAGACCTCGACCGGGTTCGGTTTCGTTAAGCAGACCGACGGAAAGTATAATTACACGGGAGCGACCGCGCATGACCTCGAGTTGATGCGCGCCGCCTGCTCGTCCAAGGTGCAGGTGAAAGCGGCCGGCGGCGTGCGCGACCTGGACGGGCTTATCAAGGTCCGCGACCTGGGCGCCACCCGCTGCGGCGCCACTGCCACCGCGAGCATTCTGGACGAATACCGCCGCCGTGAAAGCGAAGGCTGAGCCTTCTCCAGCGTAGCCGCGTTTCGTAAGAACGCGGCCAGCCGGCCTTTTCCCGAAGGTAACATCCGCCTAAAGATCGAGGTGGTTGCTCACGATTGTCTCAAGCTCCCCAAATAGGTCGGTTTGTTGACCTTCATTCCCGGGCTCTCGCCATTTTTCGCGGATTTCCGCGAGAATTACGCTCCGGTTGGACGCTGAGCGCAAGGTTCGCGTCACGTGAAAAGCAATCAAATGGTCAACAGCCGAGTCGCCCCTTCGCGTGATGTCACATTAAGCGCACTGAATTATCCTTGTGTTTCGGAAACTCCTACTGATACTTGAAATCCATTGTCGACTCCTTCAAGAGAGGCAGGGGTGAGGGAGGTTATTCCCGAATTCAAATGATTCCACAATACTTTTATGGTTTCGGGCGAATGACGGGCTTCGCAGCCAGTGTTGTGTTTATCGTCGCATTCTTCTTCACACTTTGGCCTGGCCGACGACGCCTGGCGACAGCTGCGGTACTTTACGCCTTAGGCTTGCTGATCGGCCTTGCCTTCAGCGTTTATTTTCACATTGGTTTTGCATGGAACGTATACCGCATGAGTCGCATGAGCATTGAT